>NZ_JBVIRY010000016.1:0-184907 GCF_055575795.1 Kitasatospora sp. NPDC034023 | reverse complement strand
GGCCCTCGGCATGCCCAACGTCCCACGGCAGCCCCACAACCCCCGACACAGGGATCACCCCAGATCAGCCGACGCGAACCGAAACACGGAGGCTAACGTTCCCGTTCAGAGCTCAGGCCGTCGGGATGCGCCACGCTCGGCCGCGGTGCAGCCTCGAAGGTATGGGAAGCGTCATCGTCTTTTTGGAGCTGGATCCCTCCGCCGAGGTGATCGAGCCAGCCGAGGCCGACCTCAGTGCCCGGGTGCGGTGGGTACACGCAGCCGGCGCTGATCCCGATGTCCCCGAGGATCCGCTACCCCGGACGCTCTGCGGGCTGGATACAGGGGGGATGGAGCATGAGCCCTATCGTCCAGCAGCGCCTGGTGAGCCCTGGTACCCGCCCGAGCTCTACGACCGGCGGTGCCGGGAGTGCGGAGCGGTGCTTAGGAGCCTGTGAGTGGAAGGAGAAGCCATGACCAGCACACGTGGACGGCTTGTGCTCACCGTGGTGGGCGGGGTGCTCGGTCTCGGGCTTGCTGCTTGCGGCTCTGGCGGCCACGAGGTGGGTGCCACCAACAGTGGCCAGTCCGCCCAAGCCTCACTACTTCCCACAGCGACGGTGACCGTGACGGCGACGGCCACGCCTTCGCCGGCCAGCCAGACTGCGACGACCTTGCTAAGTTCCACCGGTGGGTTCAATCCGCCCAAGGACGACGTCCAGCTCGTCGGGTGCGTGCTCACCGATGATCCGTACCGCGACAACGTTCACAGCGGGCAGTTCGTCGGGGTAGCGGATCTTAAGTTCACCAATCACTCAAGCCAGGTCTCCGACTATATCGTGACCGTGGAGTTTGTGAACGCTCAGGGAGACCGGCTCGATACCGGCGCGAGCATTGTCAGCAAGCTGGCTCCTGGGCAAAGCCAAAACAACGGGGATGAGGACGCGCATGGGACAAAGAGCATCCCAGCGGGTACCAGCCTCACGTGCCGGATTCTGGACGTGACCCGGGTTGCGAGTACGCAGTGAGAGCGGCGTGCCGAGACTGCGGTTAGGCGTTGGGAAGTAGAGAAAACAATTTCTGCTTGAGGTTGAGGTTATCCGGTTATCCTTCACTTTGACCCCCAGGATAACCGTACCGCTTGTGCTTCCAAATTCCCCGAGCGGTTCTCAGCCTTTTAAATTCCCGCTTTTCGCGCCGCTCCTCCTTCGAAAGCCGATACCCCTTTGGATGACTAAGGTTCACAAATGCCCCATTCTCGATTCTAAATAAATCGGTTCGGTGGATCTTCCCGCCCCACGTAAAGAATTTTGCATCGAGCGGCGTAGGTTGAAAAATCTCCACGCCTTCTGGATATCTACCCCTCCGCCAAATTCCCCACCTTCTCTCCTTTTCCATAAGTGAACTTATAGAGTATAAATAAGTTCTTGTCAAGATCCAAGAAGCGCGGAGAAAGACATGCCCTCAGTGAATATTGAGGCGGAGCAGCAGCTAGATCCGCTAACCTTCGCCCTTTTGGACGATCTTCCCGCGTGGCGGGTGCGCGCTATTGAGAGAATTACACTTTCTAGTGCGTTTTTGTCGGAACGGGAGCGCGATATTCATGTAAATCCCCTTCGGGACGTGACCACTTTAGGCAATCTGCTCAACCGGCACCTTGGCCGTTCCCATTTCAGGTCGCATCAAGAAGCCTGGCTTCTACTCCCTATAGCAGATTTTCCGAAGGTTACTCAGTTCGATCTGACCATTAGGGTGGCCGACCGACCGGTTCACCGCTTACCCCGCGAGCGGAATGGAAATACCCAAGCTAGGTATATTGGTTATCTGGCTCAGAAAGCAAATCTTTGCACTCTTGGCTTCAAGTCTCTAGAGCCATTGCTTGCCGCCATATTTACTTATATGCCAGATGCATTGAACCGGGAACTGGAGCCATATCGCAAGCCCTATCACGTGGTGAGGCGCCGCAGGAAGAAGATTCAGAAGGTGGATCCACCAGTCGAGTATGTCTGGAATAGCCTGGGGGGAGATTTTGATAGAGAAATCTTCGAGAAGTGCGAGGCTGCCGCGGAGGAGATTCAAGACATATCTAACGATCAGATCCTCCCTTCCGAACTGAACGCCGCACAATTTCCTCTGCTCGCCGTGCCAGAATTGTTGCAGAAATATGCGCCAGGTCTTCTAGAGCAGAAGGTACTGAGACTTCTTAAGAGACTTAAACGCCTCCTGAAAAGAGCCATGCAAGCCACTAATGACCACGCGAAGAAACTTCTATATACCTACTTCAGCTACGGTCGTCGATGGGAAGCATTTGCCTGGTGTCGAGTCCCCCTGAATGATCCGTTTTCAATTGAGATTAGGGAGAAGCGGAAGATCTTCTTGGAATCTCCAGAGGAGCCGATGAAGACTTCTACGTGGCTTTGGGATCAGGTATGCCCTACCGCAAGACAGTATGTCGCCTTTGCGGATGCACAAACGAACAATATTCATATTCGAGTGAGTGATGAGACTGTCCACATCGTCCCCTCTCGGACTGGCCGACTCTTCCGCCACCTACCCAATCGCTCAGAAGTCCGCGATGAGAAATACGGCAAAATTGAACGCCGCCCGGACAGTGAAAACATAACGCGCGAGTACTATTCCCGCTATGATTCCACCCCAAATCGAAAACCCGAGCGGATTTGGATAAATTGTCGGCTGCGGGCGACCTGGCTGCGAATGTTCATGGCCTGGGGATTCATTGCTGCCACGTGGTCAGCTATAGCTTTGATTATCATGCTTGGTTTTTCAAGCTGCGACGCCAGTAAGAGCCTTAACTCCTCGGATGTCCTGGCCATCCTCTTTCCCGTCACTTTCGGTGCGTCGCTACTTCTAGCTCAGGAGTCAACAACCCTGGGTAGGTTTATCAAGCGGGCAAAACAGGGGATCCTTCTTTTTTCACTACTTGCCCTCTGGGGTCTAACATTTGCCCTTTATGTAATGGGCAACATTTCCACTGGTGGACTGTAAGCTGCCTTACATCTTCTCCCGCCTCTGCCCGATATAATCCGTCCTCATATGGCAGAACGGGAGCAACCAAGGGACTTCGATCAGACGGCAGTGGCAAATGCACTTGCGGCAGAAACCTCAAAGGTCGCCGATCCCGCCTATGGCCAGGGATGGCACTTTGAGCTAGGTGGCAGCCGGACGCCTCTGAGCCTGGATACCTTCCCGGAGAGCGGGGTCTCCCGCATCACCACCGTGGGCGCACGTATCGAGCTGTTCGGTGGAGGCCTGCCAACCGTCGAGGACGAAGGCGTGGTCTTCCTGCGCAAGGACGAGGGACACGAGCACTCCTCCATCTCCCTGCACCCAGGCGGTGGCATGAGCCTGGGCTATCTCCTTGATGCCGGCGCCACAGCGGTTCCAGGCCTGCCAGACGACGCCGAAGACACCGGGCAGATCCTTGATGAGCAGGAGAAGGTCGGAGACGACAGCGCCCAGGAGCCCCCAGCATCCATAGCTGCGGTGGCCAAGCCCCCAGAGAAGCCCATGGACGGGCTCAACCGGATGCCTGGTGCCTTCCCTGATGTCCGCCCAATGATCCAGCAGGTTGGCCAGTCATCAGACCACGCCGCGGAGGAGCAACCTCTTGACCGCGCTGCCAGGATCAGGGCGGAGGACACCGCCCCGAAGCAGCCAGCGTCCACTGAGCAGGAGCCCGGCGAGGAGCGTCAGCGGGTCAAGCTTGTTGGCCGGCTGGGACGAACCCCTACCATCCGGGAGACCGCGAACAAGAAACTGGTGGCCAAGTTCCCCCTGGCCGTCCACCTGGAGGACGGCACCACGGCCTGGCACGACATCTTGGCCTTCGAGGAGCGCGCAGCAGCCCTGAAGAAGCGGGTTGAGGCCGGCGAGCTGGTGAAGGGTCGCGAGATCGAGGTCGTGGGCTACCGCCACGAGCGGGAGTACCAGGGCAAAGACGGCACGCCCAAGACCGCCCAGGAGATCTACTCGGTTGCCATCAAGCGCCGCTAGCGCACATGCCTATGAATGAAAAACCCAACGGGTTTGACCGCTTTCATAACGAATGGCAGTCACCTAAAGACCATCGCACACACATGGCAAGCCTTCTCGATGGGCTGCAGTTTGTCCCTGTCACGTACGACGCCACCAACAAAGAAGTCGCTCCCGATATCCGGGCGCAGACCTCCCTCACCTCGTACCGCGGCGTCATTGAACCCGAGGATCTCGGCGTACTGGCAACTGCCCGCACCCACGCCTTCCTCTCAGGTCTGGTTGAGGCCGTGGCGCCATTGGTCGTACCGCTACACCCACATGATCCCGACTTCCGGCACCGCCTCTTTGTCCAGCTGATCTATCTCGACACAACCAAGCTGCCGCCCAAGCCTCGGGAATGATTTGGATCTTGACAGGACTTGGGCGGATATGAGATACACAAAGAACTATGTCAGAGGGAGGAGAAGGACAACCAAACGTTCAGGAGCAGAAGTCAACGCGTCTCTCGGTTGAGTCAGTTCAGACACGAGAACTGGCGGACAAAAATCTCGCGGCCTACGTGACTGGCGAGATTTCTCATTTAGAGGCCGAGCAGGGGGTTCTAGAGAGCCGGGTTGCGAACGAGTCGAAGCGTTCGCCAGCAGGCGTGCTTGATGAATATCTGTCCGAAGTTAGATATAGCCTGGTTCAGACGCTTCCTGAGAATCCCCATGAAGATCCACAGACCTATGCTGATCGATGGGCAGCTTTGGGAGATGTCAGACGCGTCCAGACCGCCTTTGAGATTTTGGCCTATCCACACTTTACGCCTGAACGGGAGCAACGTGAGAATGCTGCCGGTACGTGGGTTGGACTCAAGGAGGAAGGCATCAGCGATCGAGCACGAGTTACGGAGCTCGGTATTGGTGTGGAAGTGACAGCGAGACAGGCAGATCTCCTTGCAAAGCTCACTGATCGCGTCGCCATCCCTTATGACCCCTCTCAGCGGTTCATTTCGGCCGTCCCACTCTTCGAGGCTCTTGCACGCCAGGGCGGTGACGCCTCGCAGTCATCAGAGCGCAGAGAGATACGCTAGAGGTGCGTCCTCACCCGACTGCGTAAGCTTGAGATGCGGGAAGCTACCCGCTGGAAGAGCCTTGGATATCCATCTAAGGAGGCACCATATGGGTGCCGACGTCTTGCTTGGCCACACAGAGGCCGGCAACGAGCCAGTCTTTCTGCGTCATGGCCATCGCACTGCGCATGTCGCCATACTGGGAAAGTCCCGTCACGGCAAGACCACACTACTAGAGCACCTAATACTTGCCGATATGCGCGATGGAACTTCCGTCGTTGTTATCGACGCTCATGGCGACCTGACAAAGCGCCTCATCTCTCTGGCTCCACCAAAAGCGTGGGAGGGGCTGGTGCTCGTTGAGCCCAACGATGAGCAGCCCTTTGGTTTGAACCTCTACGAATGTCCACCTGACGTGAAGGCTGAAGTCGTTGTAGGACAGGTTCTTGAGATCTTCCACAAGGTGATGGGTGCGCAGAGCACCGGGTTGCTCCCGATTATTGACCCTGGATTGCGCAACACTGCCCGGTTGCTCATTGCTAACAATCTCACAATGGCCGAGCTACCGCAGCTCTACACAGACCCGGCATTCTGTGACGAAGCACTCCGCAAGATCACTAATCCGTCTGTCCGCCAGTACTGGCACAACTATAAGTTCGGTACGCCGAGGTATCGCGAGGATAGGCGCGAGCCAGTCCTCAACAAGGTTGGGCGCTTCCTCGAAGACGATTCAATCCAGCTGATGGTTAGCCAGCAGAAGACGACCATACCCTTTAAGCAGGTGATGGATACAGGTGGGACTCTGATCATCAACCTGGCCAACCTTGACGACGACTCCGCTTCTTTTCTGGGCATGGTATTCCTCTCGGTTCTCAGCAATTTGGTGTACCAGCGCGAGAGCGTTGCACAGAACAAACGGAGAAGGGTTCATCTGTATCTCGATGAGTATGGGCGGTTTGCCACACCGACAACTCAGCGGCTGCTTGAAGGGGCTGGTAAGTACGAACTGGGCATCACGGTCGCGCATCAGAGCCTCTCGCAAACACCCCAGCGTGAAGCACTGAAGGTTGAGACTCTGATCTGCTTCCAGGTCTCTGGTGAGGACGCGAAGGTTGTCGCTGGGGAGCTTGACTGTACTCCCATTCGGACGAAAAAGGTAAGTAGGCAGCGCACAGAGCCTCAATATAACGAGTGGGACGAAGAGGTCTGGGATAGCGAAGAAGCACCTAGCAATTATCAACGCTTGCTGAAGCAACAGGCGGCTGCTAAGAAGTTGGCCGCCGAGGCAACGGCTATCTTGCAGACCCTTGATGCTGTCCTGAATTCACCATACACGTATCAAAACACATATAATGCGCGGGCGCTAATCTACAGCGGATCGTTCCCCTTCGACAGAATCCGCCGCGGCGAGCAACCACCCTCTGAAACTCCGATTGAGTGGCATATGCCTTTCAATCCATCGGGTCAATATTTCAACAACTTGTGGTACGAGCGGTATGACGAGCCCCACCTGACGCGCGGGCTTGTTAACCCCCACCCCTCACGCACAGAGCTCTATCGCCTTAAGGTCGACGCTGCCAGCGGGTCATGGATTAGCTTTCTCGTATCCGAAACTGGGTTCTTCAGAAGGCAGCACTGTGTCCCACTATTGACAGAGCTGGAAACGGAAGTGTTGGCGCCCATCTACCAAAGCGCCGTTTTTAGCTTCTCACCAGATTCCAAACTCAGTGCGGCTCATCCCTTGCCTATGAGCCTAGGTGCCGAAAGACAAGTCAAATGGTGGCCACTGGAGGGAAAGTGGCACCCCTCACGCTTCCCTCCTGCAGTTTCATGGTTTTGGAAGAAAGTTGCCGGTCTATATGCCTGCGAGCGTGCTCATCGCAAGATTGAACTTCAGTGCCAGACCTACCCCAAGCAACATCGGACAACCGTACATCATAAAGAATACCTTGGTGAGAAGCCCGTTAGAGATGATCCTGGTGGGCAGCCTTGGTACGACCTCGTCGAGGAGCTAGATCAGACGCCCGCAGGCCGCCGCGACGAGCTTGCTAATACGCTGACCCAGCTAGATCGATACGTGGCTTATTGCAAGCTCTTTGGGGATGATGGCAAGGTTCACGAACGGAAGATCAAGACCTTGCCACCAGCAATACCCCTTGCACCTGAGGACAATAGCAAGTTCCCAATAGATCGACTCTGGACAGAAATCTATGCCCCTGAACTCCTGCCGAAGGACGACACTCTTCCTAAAGCCCGCCGGCGTAGCCGCGAGAAGTATGGGACGCCTGCGGAGTGGGTGCAGCTTAAGGCCGTCCTCCGCCGTTTCCTCTTGCAGCACGCGCCCACTGAGGTGTTAGTCGCTCCAGACACCGCATCCCGGGTGTACCTCCTCGAATCCGTCGTGGATGATTACGGGATTCCCTGGAGCGATTTCGTAGACTCCATCCGCGTTGCTGATTCTCCGGAGGAAGCCGCGAGGGGTGTGCACATCGGTGCAAGAAGGGCTGCTCAGCGAAGCACTCAGGCACCCTCCAAACCTGCCTCACTTCCGGTCGATCTGGCTCAAGCCACTGCCCGGGCTCAGACACAACGGCCTCAAGCTTCTGGGAAGCGGCAGGTATATAAGCTCGCCGAGGAGCTTGGTTTTGAGACCAAGGTGGTTATGGAAAAGCTTGATGCGCTTGGCATCTTCGTCCGTTCAGCATCATCAACCGTCGAAGCCCCGGTCGTTCAGAAGCTGCTGGATGCTCTGAACCGTGCTGACCAAGAGGACGCGCTGCGGACTACCAGACAAAATCCTGCGCGCAACCCTCCCGTTATCGGCCGCCGTCCCCCGAAGAAAGAGCCCTGAGGGTGGTTCTCTTACGCGACTCGTACCCAGTTGCAGTCTGAGTTCTCACGCTGGTTTGGCAAGGTAATCCAATGAACGAATCGCTCCATCCAGCTGGTGCCAAGACTTCCCGGCCGTTTCGGGTGGGCGTGGCGGATGAGGAGATTCTCCGCTCAGTCAACCGCTTCGGGTACCTCACCGCCGCCCAGCTCGGCCGGCTGCTCTACCCCAACCAGCACGACCAGAACCGCTACGTGCAAAGGCGTCTGCGCCGCCTCGCCGCGGAAGGGTACCTACTCAGGCTGCGGGAGTTGCCTACGCCCCGCTTCGGGTCAGCTCCGCTGGTGTACACCCTGGCGGACAAAGGGCGCCGGCAGTTGGCCGTACGTGGCGTTCCCCTGGTGTCCCCGTACTACCGCCCCTCCGAGGAACTGGCGAAGGCCTGGGACAACCCGTTCATGGAGCACACCCTGGCCGCGGTTGACGTCCTGCTTGCAGCCTCGATGCTCTGCCAGGACTACCAGGTTGCGATGCCCAGGCTCCTTACCGAGCGCCAGCTCAAACGAAGCCCCCTACGCGTGAAGCCCGCAGGCCACCCCGAAGCGCGGTCGGTGGCTGTTATCCCCGATGCGTGGTTCCAGCTGCGGGTGCTGCCAGGCGGTGACGTCCTCTCCATTGCCCTGGAGCTTGACCGGAGCACCGAGCACCAGAAGCACTGGCGCCAGAAGCTGGCAGCGCTCACGGCCTGGGCAGAGGGCTCGTACCAGGAGGCTTTCGAGACGGACAACGTCACCATCGCTGTTGTCACCCCCGACGCCCGTCGGCGCGATCAGCTCTCCTTCTGGACGGCCGAGGAACTCGCCGCGATCAACCGCTCAGAGCTTTCCGATCTCTTCCTCTTCACGGCGGCCTCCCCGGTTACGACCTCCCCGTTTGCGTTCTTCTTCGACCCGCTCTGGTATCCAGCGGGCGAGGCCGACCCGATCAGCCTGCTTGATCCGCTGCCCGTCGAGTCCCTGGTTGTACCAGACCCCACGCCATCCACGCCCGTCCAACCTGAACCGCCCGCCCCGCCCCCGGCCGCGGACGACGAAGACGCTCCAGGCCTTGAGTGGGCGCTGATGGACGACGGAGAGGAGGCGGATCGGGGAACCTAAATGATCTTCTTTCCTGCCCGCGATCTGCCCCGGATTCCCCTTGGGACGTACCGGAGTTGGTTGATCCCCCGCACGCTGTACCTGCCCCTGACCAACGCCCGCGTGCACATGCACGTCTTGGGCAAGACGGGATCAGGCAAGAGCTACTTCCTGGCCTCGCTGTTTCTCTCCCTCCACGAGGCCGGCCAGCCGGTTACCCTCATCGACCCCCATGGCGACCTTGCCCAGCTGGTGCTCCTCCACCTCATCCAGGCCGGGCAACTGGCAACCCCCGGGCAGAGGCAACAGCTTCTGTACCTGGACATCCCTGCTGCGGCTGTTGCGAACCGCTTCCTGCCGTTTAACTTCCTCGCCCAGCCCTACGACGACCACTCGATGGCCGAGCACGTCGCCGAGGCCGCACGACGTGCCTGGCCAGAACTTGCCCACGGCGCCCCGACCTTCGAGAACATCCTCAAGCACTCGGTGATTGCCCTACGGCAAAGCGAGCTGCCGTTGACCCGGCTCTCAGACCTTCTCACTGACACGGCCTTCCGTGACCAGGTGCTCGCCCGGGTCACCGATCCCCAGGTCGTCCGGTTCTTCCGCTTGCGCATGGATCAGTGGGGCAAGGACGCACCGCTGATGAAGGAGTCCACCCTCAACCGGGCAGACCTGCTGACCCTCTCCCCACTTCTCCGCTACGCCTTGGGTAGCCCGGGCAACGCCCTGGACTTCCGGAGAATCATCGACTCAGGCACCTCGGTGATCATCAACCTGGCCGTAGCTTCACCCGACACCCGCCGGCTCTTTGGGTGTCTGATCACCGTGGGCATGGAGACCGCGGCTCTGAGCCGCTCCACCATCCGCGCCGGCGGCTTACGAACCCCGCACGTGCTGATCTTGGACGAATTCTCCCAGTTCATGGCGCAGAGCGAGGAGAGCCTCACCAGGATGCTTAGTGAAGCCCGCAAGTACAACTTGTTCGCCGTGATGGCACACCAGAACTGGAGCCAGGCCTCAGACCGCCTCAAGGGGGCGCTGCAGAACGTGGGGATGGAGGCCATCTTCAAGGCCGGCCGCCCCGATGCGGAGCACTCAGCCCGGCTGTTTGGCACCGTCAACCCTGATGCGGTCAAGCACGTCGTCCAGGACGAAGCAGCTGAAGGGCGCACCCACCCGGCTTACTACCCCCTCCAGGAGCAGTGGGAGAAGCAAGTCCAGTCCATCCAGCAACTGGGGGTTGGCGAGGCCTTCATCAGGTTGCCCGACGACACGGTCAAGAAGGTCAGAACCCCCAAGCTCCCTGAGCTCACGCTCTCCCCCACCGCGGCCGGGGAGGTAGAGCAGTACTACCTTGACCGCTTCTTCGCCCCGCCCCCTCCCGAGCCTCCCATCACGGTGCCCACACCCATCAGTCGGCGCCACCCACGCCCACGCCCCACGCAGCGCAGGAGAGCAAAGGGAACGGTGTTCCGGGCAGAAGCGAGGAGAAGTGAGGCCAGGAAATGAATTGGGGGTTGATTTCAACGGCTCGAATTTGCTATAAATCAAGTACATGAAGTACGTACACAAAGACCAGAACATCTTAGATGGAACATTGGTTGTCAAAGGCACTCGCGTGCCAGTCGATGTCCTTTTGTATCGCCTCGAAGACGGCTACTCCTTGGATGATATCTATGACATGTACTCCTGGGTCGATCGAGAGACCCTTAAAGGAGCCATCGAGGAGGCGCATGCAGCGGGCATAGGTTCCCTGACCGCCATAGCGCATGGCTAAAGACTTCTACAAGCACAAACTGCTTCTTGATGAACAGATGCCAACTCGTTCGTGGTTCCCGCGCCTCAATGAGCACTTCGACATCAAGCACGTTTCTGACGATCTCAGGAAGGCTAGCTTGGATGATCCTGGCGTATACAGCCTCTCGGTGACTCTTGGGCGGATCATCATTACTCGAAACGTGAAGCACTTCGTCAAATTGGCAGGAAGCAAGGAAGACGCTGGTGTGATCGGGGTTCCTCCACACTGGGCACCTCCTCATGTAGACACCAAACTAACAGCGTTACTCATGAAGCATGGAGCAACTTACTTTCAAGGTCGATACGTGTCACTCGCCGAGGAGTCCTGAAGTCGTCACTCCCCCCTGACCACCTTTCCTTTTCTCCCTTAATTGGCGGCTCTTCCGGACAGGCCAGCGGGTCAAGGAGCAGCGCAGCTGACCCCGTAGGGGGCTTGTCCTTGACGCGATGGGCAGGCCGGAGCATCCTGCGCCAAAAGGAAGAAAAGAATCCTTGCTTTTCCCTATTGATCCACTTGCGGCAATTTGCTATAAATAAGATATGTTTACCGAGGAACAACTCACTCAACTTCGCGGCTTACTCTCGCCAATCGAGCAACGACTCGGCGGCTTGGAGAAGGGCCAGGGAGAGATCCGCAACGAAGTCAGCGCCCTTCGCCATGCCCAAGATGATCTGCAGGTTGACGTTACCACTCTTAAGAGTAACGATGCTAGAACATTGATGAACTTTATCGGCTTGAAATCCTCATCCGAAAAATTAGAGGCAAGAGTCAAGGATTTTCAGCAGGACTCGAAGAAGGAGCACGAGGAGATCGGAGGGTTTATCTCAGGGCTTGCCGAACATGTTGACACGGTTGTCGAAGCTTCACAGAGCAAGACCGTAGAGATCTTGACGAATCGGATGAAGGTCACCTTCGAGCACCAGGACAAGCGCCTCACCCGTGTTGAGAAGCACCTCAACCTCGTACCTCTGGACTAGTTCTTTGTCCTATAGCTGAGGTCGCCCTTTCTCCCCCATGTCGCACAATGAGTGATTTCAGACGGCATCCCGAGGCTACGACTCAGGAAGCAGGACGAAAACTGTCCCATAGCAATTTTGCGTAGCTTCAGAGCGTCCTGTCGTCCTCCCCAGCTGGGACGCCGTAGTGATGGGTGGGGCGGTAGCCCGTAGTGCCCTGAGGTTTTACCCACCTCCCGCCGGCTTGCGAACGGTGTAGTAGCTGACGTTTGCTTGGCCGCCAGCCCAGGTGGTCGGGAGGGGTGCCAAGGTCTAGGCTGGTAGGTAGAAAGCTCGTTGGGAGAGTTCTAAGCTCTGGAGGCCTCTCATGAGACTCTTTCTTTCGCGCACCCTCCTTTCATTCTTACTTTTGTTTCCGTTTGTTGCAGTAGGTGTGGGATCATCACCAGCCATATCGGCAACTTGCATCCCGGGGACGCAGTCCATGCAGACCATCGATACTGGCGACGTACGGCATGGCCACCAACTGACCGTGACCAATCCGGTAGACGTCACTGCCATTTATAACGCTGGCAAGGCGGTGATCTCGTACCACAACGGGAGTGACTCCGAGTTCTTCACGAAGAGTAGCCAATTTCTCGGAGAGCAAACCATAGGAGTCCAGACGAAGAACGTTTGGGGCGTTACAACCCGCTGGGTGATTTTCCATCCTGATTGGCGTAGCGGCTCCTGGAGTATTACCTATTCCTGCTCGTAAGTGAAATGCTATAATTCCCACATATGGCACAAGCGCGACACCGGAGAAGCACCCTACTGTCTTGGGCTGTCACTGGTGCCGTACTTGCCGCTTGCTTAGCACTGTTTAGCTGGTGGTGGAATGATCCAGCTCAGTTCGGAGACCCTAGCGGGGTTTATGTGCTTGCGCAGGATATTGCTTTTGGCGATCTCTACTACCTCAAGCGGCTCCGATCTTCTTCCGATACAGGTAGCCCGTATATTGCCTTCTCACCGCAGCCACTTGCTCGCTTTGTTGGCAGGCGCGTCAAAGTCGCTGGCAGATATGTGTGGACGAATTTGACGCTTGGCCGACGTGGCCTGGAACGGTGGGAGCATCAGCTACCAGCTGTCGCTATTGATCGGATTGAGCTTGAGCGACCCTGAGGTTTTACCCACCTCCCGCGGCCTGGTGCCCTAAGCGGGAAGGCCTCACCAGGGCTTTAAGGGTCAGCTGGACAGCTGCCCCGGTGTGCCGGCCGAGCGTACGGCCTCCCCGCTCCCAGACCGCGCCAGGACACCGGCCAAAGCCTCAGGGCTTCGAGCAGGTCGTCGTGCAAGTTCCCGCAAGTTCGGGGTACGCACGCTTGCGGTGGTGCAAGCTTCCTCACAGCGATCGTCCACCACGCGTAGGAGGGTTCATCATGGCGCTGCACAAGCTTGGCAAGGATCCCGACAGCAAGAACGGCGGGTCGCCGACCTTGTACTACGACGACGAGACGGACAACTACCTCATCCAGGGGTGGAAGGTGCTGGACGAGGGTCGTCGGTCGCAGCTTGACCTGCCCGGCCACGAGGACGTGGTCGAGTTCCCCCGCCGCATGATGCAGTTCTTCCCGGAGGTGAGTGGTGGCGTCGGAGACGACGTTTGAGGAGTTGTTCCGCACGTCCAAGCAGTCCGCGGTGCATCTTGAGATGCGCGACGGCTACATGCTGGATGACCCCTCGTTCATCGCCTGGCAGGAGGATCGCCGGCTCGTCCTGGACGATCCGGAGAGCCAGTGGTGGCGTCAGCTGGTTTCCGAGACGGTGGCTCGCGGGGTTGTGGTTCGCCGGGCTCGGATCGTCTCCGAGCCGCTGAGTGCCTACACCCACTTTGAGTACGCCATCACGAGCGCGCACAACCAAGCCGCCGGCGAGCAGGTGCGCTGGCTCCCTCGCCGCCAGACGACCGGGCTGGCGCTGCCGGGCAACGACTTCTGGCTGTTCGACGGCGAGGTGCTCTTGGTCAACCACTTCGATGGCAACGGCGAGTGGGTGGACACCGAGACCGTCACAGCGCCTGAGGTTGTGAAGCACTGCAAGGAAGCGTTCGAGGCTGTCTGGGAGCGCT
This sequence comes from Kitasatospora sp. NPDC034023, assembly GCF_055575795.1. NCBI lineage: Bacteria > Bacillati > Actinomycetota > Actinomycetes > Kitasatosporales > Streptomycetaceae > Kitasatospora > Kitasatospora sp. NPDC034023. The sequence continues at coordinate 171,048 of NZ_JBVIRY010000016.1, read as the reverse complement.
CAGTCCCCCACGAGGACTACCGACCCGCCACGTAAGAGCTATGTCTCCCCAGTCACCATCCTCAAGCGTTGAGCAGGCTCGTAGGGCTCTTGGACAGCGCCTTGACGACATCCGTAAAGATGCTGGACTCTCAGCGCGGGCACTTGCTGCCCGCGCTGGTTGGCATGAGTCCAAGTGTTCACGGATCCGCAGTGGTAAGACGCCACCCTCCGAGGCCGACATCAGGCTCTGGACGTTCCACTGTGGCGCGGCCGACCAAGCCGAGGATTTGATTGCTACCGCCCGCGGCGTTGAGGGCATGTATGTCGAGTGGCGGCGGCAGACCCGGGCTGGTTTACGCCGGGTACAGCAGGCTGCCGTACCGCTGTACGAACGGACACGGCACTTCCGGATCTACGAACCCGGGGTTATCCCAGGGCTCGTTCAGACGCCGGCCTATGCCACCTCGCTCATGGGAGCGATCATCGCCTTCCAGCGGATCCCTGACGACACCGAGGCCGCGGTGGCTGCCCGTATCGACCGCCAGCGGGTGCTTCGTCAAGGCAACCACACCTTTGCGATGTTGCTTGAGGAGTCGGCGCTTCGTGCCCAGGTCGCCGACCCAGAGGTAATGGCCGGCCAGCTTGGGCACTTGCTCCAAGTGGCTTCTCTCCCAAGCGTCAGCCTTGGAGTCATCCCGCAGGCAACTCAGCGCACGATGTGGCCAGTTGAAGGATTCTGGATCTTTGACGACGAGCGGGTCTTGGTGGAACTTGTCACCGCGGAGGTGACAGTCACTCAGCCACGCGAGGTCGAGCTGTACTCGCGTACGTTCAGCGCACTTGCCGAACTGGCGGTTTACGGCACCAATGCCCGCTCGCTTATCACCCAGGCGATCACCGCGCTCGGGTGAATCCATGCAAGTACGTGCAAGCTTGTGGAGACCCACCTCCTCCCCTTCTTAGCCTGCTCTGTACTGGGAGAGCAGGCGACCAAGGGAGTGCGACCGTGTCGGAGCTGGAGCACGAGACAGAGCAGCTGAGGAAGTTCCGCGCCGAGGCAGAGGCCGCGGCGGACGCCGTTGAAACCGCGTGGAGGGTCGCCGGCCTACCATCCACTCCTGATCTCATGCCCATCGTGCGCGGTCGAGGAGAGCACTTGGGGGCACATGTCTCCCTTGGTGGCTGTCACGCCCGTACGGCGCTGGCGCTGGCGGAGCACCTCACGGCGCACGCCCGGTGTATGGGTCGGCTGGTCGATGGTGAGTCCCAGCGGCTGTTTGCCAAGCTTCTCCGGGAGCTTGATGTCTCCCCGGTGGTGAGTGATGGGCTCTACGTTGTGCGTCGGGAGCTGAGTGCGTGAGCACAACAAACGCCCTTAGCGTGGGCGACCTGGTCGTCAACGAGCGCTCAGGTGGCGTCATGGTCTTTATGGGCGAGTACGCCGGCCGCGTTCACCTGCGCCCTGTGGGCGGAGGCCGTGAGACGACCCTCAGCCCCGCCCAGGTTCGACCCGCCAGTCCGGCCGAGGCTCTCTCTGCCCGTGTGGCTGCTGCCAACCGGAGGAGCCGCGGTTGCTGAGGCTGTTCAAGATGCAGCCCGCTTACTTCACAGACCTCTGCCACCGCGGCAGAGGTCTATCCATTTATCCTCTCCCTGTTCGCCCGAACGTTCGGTATGGGCATTCAAAGTTGGCGCACTTTTATTACCCCATTGACAAATTGGAGCAACTTTGCCATATTCAGTAATATATGGATATTGATGCCATCGTTAAATATTTCGGTTTGAGCGAGCACCCGTTTATCAGTAGTCCCGATCCGCGGTTTCTCTATTTTTCATCCCAAGTCAAGGAAGCACTTGCCAAGTGTGAGTTCATGGCTAGGGATCGAATTGGCCCTATTTACATGTACGGCCCTATCGGCAGCGGGAAGACCTCACTCGTTCGCCGCCTTCACGAGAAGCTAAGCCAGGATGAGCGCTATAACGTCAAGCTCTTGATCCTCCCCAATCTGAAGAGCAGCAACGCACTTTTGCGCCTCATCCTTGAGACCTTTGACGTGAAGACCGAGCGCTCGTATGCAGCCTCTCTGGCCAACTTTGAGAAATTTCTGGTTGAGCAGTACCAAACCGGCAAGATCCCCGTTCTCCTAGTTGACGAGGCTCAGTATCTCACCAGAGAGCACCTCAAGCTTATTCACTATTTGCTCAACTTCGAGACCAACACTACGAAGCTGCTTCAGATCGTGCTTGTGGGGCAAGAGGAGCTTGGAACCAAGATCATAGGGTATCGAGAGCTTGCCTCGCGCATGTTCCCTATCGCCATGAATGCGATGTCACCCGAGGATCTTCGAGACATGGTGCAGTTTCGCCTTACCGTCGCCGGCCGGCCGAAGTCACTCTTTGAGGCTGACCAAGCCGAGAGCGCGTATCGCATCCTCTACACCTATACCAAGGGGCTTCCGCGCGACGCTATCAAGGTGTGCTTTGAGCTTTTGATAGAGCTGGCCGTTCGACAAGAGCAGTTCGCCACAGCACAGCAGGTCGAGGAAATAGCCAAGTCGCAGAACCTGCGCATTTGAAACCATGGGAAGATTTGATTCACTGACAGAACTGAGTAGAAAACCTCTCGCGCGGGTACCACAGGTGGCTGCTCCTCATGCGGTACCGGATCCGGTACCAATCCCGGTACCGGTACTATCGCCCACTGGCTTTAAGAGACGGTTTATCAGACGACGCCACCCCTTTGATATCTATGAAGATCAGTTCGAAGCTCTCAAGGCGCTCTCTGACGTCGAGAAGGAGCACGGCCTTTTAGGCAGCATGAGTGCCATGGTTCGAGAAGCAATCGACGCATACCTTAAGGTGCGGCAATCCTCTTCGTAGCCTAATAGGGCGAGCTCTCTTAGGTACCGGTACCAGACCCGGTACCGGTACCCCCCTTCACTTGTTCTCCTTCTTAGATGGTGCGCACGATTTACACCCGGTACCCGTCCCGGTACCGGATCCGGAACCAGTACCCCGTCCGGGACGGGTACCGGCCCCGGGACTGTTCAAGCCCTCCCATTTTTGCTTTTATCAATACAGAGCAGACAAGGCAGCCGCCGTCTCCCTCCACCAAGTGGGGGTTTGCGACTAAAGACGGACTAGCCTGCCGGGATCAAGTGACCGACTGACTGAAGCAAACACGATCGATCCATTGAGTAATGGATCTTTCTAGGACGCTGGCTCACTACCAGCCAATCTGAGTTACCTCATCGACCGAAGGTCGATAGGAGAAGCGAAGGAAAGAGAGAACGAAGAGAACGGAGAATAAGGGAGCCTCCAAGGGGGACTGTAGGGGGAAGCTTCGTCATGCCAAAAACGGGCGGGGAGGCTGTTCAGCCTCGCTAAGAAAATACCTCAGGCATATACGTGAGTACAAACCTTGATCGAAAAAGGTGTTCGAGTAGCTTTGTTACTCGTACCGGGTGGCGTGCGGGTGGTCTACCGCCTCAGGCCGGTACGACAGCCGGTACACCGCAAGCCGGGCTGCGGAAGCGTCCTACGGACGGTTGTAGCTGGAAGGAATGGCCCGCTGACCAGCGTGTTCGGGGGTGTCATCGGACGGGGGGAGTCAGCCGCACCTGGGGGTGGGTACCTAGCTCCCTGCGGTCGGCGGCGCGGCTGACTCCCCCCGTCCTCTCCGCCTGCACATCATGGTTCCCAGAAGCCCTTCGGGTGTGCAGACTCCGAGTCCACCCCCCAAGGGGGGACACAGTGGGCTTGGGCGGCGGCTTTCCTTCCAGACCTTCCTTCCGCCGCCAAGCCAATAAGCCGCTCACGCGGTTGAGTGGTCGGCATCGCCGAGTAGGGGATGGTGGCGTCGCCACTACGAAGCTTTGGGCTCGTGCCGAGCTGTACAGCTGGTTCTTTTCCGCCTGCCGGGCTATTCCTCCGCCCGATGCTTGCTTGCGGCGCCACATCGTGCCACATGCCACCCAGCTGCGTGCAAGGCTGCGCCGACTGGCGCACCACTGCGGTGGCTGACGGCCTTGACGCATCTGCGCGTCATATGTCCCGAAGCGTCGTCGCAAGCAAGCGGCAGAAAGGAGGTGAGGTACATGGAGTACACGATTATGCAGATCTACAAGGTTTCTGGTCGCGATCAGGTCGAGGCTACCGATCACTTCATGGAGGCGATCGAGCTTGGCGTCCAGCGAGATTATCTCGTTCGATCGGTCATCAAGCCGGAGCAGGGGGCATATAAGCCGCTGCGGATAGTCCGCCGGCTGTCCTGGTGGGAGATCGTCTGGCATCAGCTGCTTGGTCGGTGAGCGGCCAGGCTCACATTCGCTGAATTACTGTGCTCGCAAGCCCAGTTGGAGGTTTACGCCTCTCTCCATCGGGCATCAAATCACTACCGCTGATGGCCGTTTTTCAAAGCCTCGCGTTTCCGGTTCTTTCAAGGGGTTGGTGGATAGTGCAACCCACACTCGATGAGATCAGGTCTTGGGCAGCCACGGTGGATGTGCCAGCTGCCGCCCGTGCGCTGGGGATCTCCAAGTCACACCTGTACGAGTTGATCAAACGGGGACAGGTACCCTTTCGGGTCGTTGCCTTTGGCAGCCGATACCGTGTGATCACCTCCTCGCTCGTCGCCTATCTGGAGGCGTGTTGAGTCCCATCTGCATCAGGGGGGATTCCACTCGGTAGGTGTGCAATGGCTGATCCGATCAGCAAGATCACCCTCAAGAACGGCATCGCGCGCTACCGTTTTGTCATCGATGCCCCGCCCGATGGGAACGGGAAGCGCCGGCAGATCCGCCGGACGTTCGACACCAAGAAAGAGGCTCGGGACGAGCTCGCTCGGATCCGGCACCAGCGCGCAACAGGTACCTACGTCGCCTCGTCGAAGATGACCGTGAACGAGCTTCTGGATATTTGGCTCAAGAGCGCCATCCGCGACGTGGAAGAGGCGACCGTTACTAACTACTACGCCACCCTGCGGCCTGCCCGAGAATTCTTCGGACACAAGCGGATCCAGCAGCTGACCGAGGAAGACGTCGAGGCGCTTATCGACTGGATGGCCACCAGTGCCCGGCATCGCGGCGGGGCACCGGGAACAGGCCTTGCTGTGTCAACTATTCAAGTCACGGTGAGCCGGCTCCGTGCTGCGCTGACGCTAGGTATCCGCCGCGGGTGGTTGATTCGCAACGTTGCTCAGTATGCCCGTGTAACGCGCGAGGTGAAGAACAAGGCGGCACAGACAAAGCAGGCGCGCCGCCCTTGGGATGAGACCGAGGTCAAGGCATTCATCGGAGGAACCCGGGATGACCGGTTTTTTGGTGCCATGCTGCTTGCCCTGATAGCGGAGCGTCCGGCTGAGGTGTGTGGTGCCCGGTGGGAGGAGGATGTCTGGCTCGGGGAGTCGGAGGGAACAATTGCCGTTGGCAATACGCGGACGCTCGTTTATGACCGGAGCCGGCCGTTCATGCAGCGGACGAAGGTGGTGGAGAAGCAGCCCAAGACCGAGGCTGGCAAGCGGGTGCTGCCGCTACCGTCTCCCGTCTTCTGGGCGTTGAAGGCTACCCGTGTGTGCCAGCTGCGCGAGAAGCTCGCGGCAGGGGAGGCCTACGAGGACTCGGGCTACGTGATCGTGGACGGGCTGGGCAGACCGCTGAAGACTGACAAGCTGCGCCGTGAGGCGTACCGGTTGATGGAGCAGGCGGGAGTCCGCAAGATCCGTCTCTATGACGCCCGCCATGCCGTCCTCTCCTGGATGGCCAACAACGGGGTTCCGGACACCGTGGTTTCTGCCTGGGCTGGCCACACCGACCTGTCCTTCACCAAGCGGGTCTACGTGCACTCCGATCCGCAGAGCCTCAAGGCAGGCGCAGAAAAGCTGGGACAGCTCCTCGGCTGATGAAGATCATCAGCGGCTTGTGACCAAATGTGACACAAGTGGCCTCCCGGCAGCAGCTCCCCCGGCCAACCTCCTTGGTACACCGCCGTTGTGCGGTGGTGGCGGGGGAGCTGCTATTTGTGACCTGCGGAAATACGCCCCACAGAGGCCAGGAAGCCCCCGTACCGCGACTGTCCCCGTACCGGCGCCATCCCCCCGTACCGCCGCTATCCCCCGTACCGGTGCTTGAGGTTCGGGTCGTCCAGCCACCACGGCCGCATCCCCGTCTCCTCCTCCTCCGGCCGCCCCTCGGCCCGCGCCTCCTCGGCCGCCGCCTCGAAGCGCGCGTCCAGCTCGGCGTCCACGGCCCGGATCTCCTCCCGCCCCTGCACGACCATCCGTCGCACCAGCGCGGCCAGGAACGGCAGTCCGACCAGGTCCCCCAGCACCCAGAACGCGTTGCCGCCCCAGGTCTGGTCCTGCGCCAGGCTCGGCCCCCACGGCCGCCCGAGCGCCACGTAGTAGTGCTCGGCGACCAGGTGGCCGCCGTAGATCAGCACGATCCCGAGCCCCGCGTCGAAGATCACCTCGGCGAAGGTGATGAACAGCCCGACCAGGTGCGGGTACTCGTGCCCGACCGGGTCGATCTGCAGCCGCGGCCAGAAGTAGGCGAGGCCGAGCAGCACCAGCGCCAGGTGCAGCAGCACGTTCCCGAACGCGCTGGAGACCGACTCCTCGTACCAGGGCGTGAAGTAGAGCAGCCACGGCGGTGCCATCAGCAGCGCGGTGGAGACGGCCGGGAACATCAGCACCTTGGACGGGCGGCTGCGCAGCGCCCGCAGGATCCGCTCCCGGCGGGCCGGCGGCGCGGCCTCGACCAGCAGCGAGACGGGCGCGCCGAGCGCGAGCAGCAGCGGGACGACCATCAGCAGCAGGACGACCTGCACGGCCCGGTCGGTGAAGAGGATCCGGTCGTACACGCCGAGGCCGGAGCAGGTGCACCAGATCCACAGGAGCAGTCCGCCGAGGAACGCGGCGCTGCGGGTGGGCTTCCACCGCTCGCCGCCGGACCGGTGGACGGTGCGCACCGCGGCGAGGTACCAGGCGCCGAGCAGCACCGAGAGGGTGAGCACCAGCGGTTCGGCCGTCCAGGAGGTGGCCAGGTCGGACCACTGCCACGCGGGCGGTCCGTGGTAGGCGAGTACGGAGACCGCGCCGTCCACCGCGCCGTTCATCCGTCCGCCCACCTCGCTCGCACCCGCCGCCGCCGAGGCGGCGGCAGCCGTGCACACCATCGCCATCGGGCCCCGCGGCGGACGCCGCGACGCCCGGCCATGATGTCGCCGCGCCGGCGGCCCGCCGCGCGCGGGGCCCACCTCTATACCCGGTCCTGAACAAAGCTTTACCCGGCCCGAACAAAGCTTTGCCCAGGCAAAGTTCTGCCCCGGGCCCCGTCGCTCCGCAACCGCGGCGACGACCCGGACGTCTGGCAGGATGCCCGTCGGCGATACCCGCCACGTGGGTGACAAGGGGACGACACGAGGTGCACAGCACTGCACGCGGCGAGGGCCGCCGGCTGGCCGCGCGCCACCGCAACATCGAGCTGGGCCTGCTGGCGCTCGCGGTGGCCGTCTGTCTGGCGGGACACATCGAAGCCGATCTGGCGCTGACCGGCAAGATGCCGCCCGGACTGCTGGTGCACGGCCTGTCGCTGGGCGCGCTCGCCGGGGCGGCGCATCTGGCGGTGCGCCGGTTCGCACCGTACGCGGACCCGCTGATCCTGCCGCTGGGTGTCTTCCTGACCGGCTTCGGACTGGTGCTGCTGGACCGGCTGGACATCAGCTACAAGGCCGCGCACAGCGCCAAGGGCGACTACCAGAAGCTCCCGGCCGCGCCCGCCCAGCTGATGTGGGTGTTCATCTCGGTGGCGGCGGCGATCGCGCTGATCGTGCTGGTCAAGCACCACCGCTTCTTCCAGCGCTACGTCTACCTGCTGATGGCGGGCGCGCTGATCCTGCTGGCCGCTCCGGTGGCCTCGCCCAGCGACAGCTTCGGCGCCAAGCGCTGGATCCGGCTGTTCGGGCTCTCCTTCGAGCCGGACGAGTTCGTGAAGGTCGCGATCACGATCTTCTTCGCGGGCTACCTGATGGCCTCCCGGGACGCGCTCGCGCTGGCCGGCCGCAAGGTCTGGGGGATGACCCTGCCGCGCGGCCGGCACGCCGGGCCGGTGCTGGCGATCTGGGTGGTCAGCCTGCTGGTGCTGATCTTCGAACGGGACCTGGGCACCTCGCTGATCTTCTTCGGCGTCTTCATCGTGATGCTGTACGTGGCGACCGAGCGCACCAGCTGGGTGGTGCTCGGCCTGCTGATGGCGGTCGGCGGCGCGGCGGTGGTCGGCACCGTGGAGCCGCACGTGCACGGCCGCGTCGAGGCGTGGCTGCACCCGCTCGACTACTACAAGCCGGTGCACGACAAGGCGATCTCCGAGCAGCCCGCCGAGGCGCTGTTCAGCCTGGGCACCGGGCACCTGACCGGGACGGGCCTGGGCTCGGGGCGGCCCTGGCTGATCGGCTTCGCCGGGCGCAGCGACTTCATCTTCACCACCATCGGCGAGGAGCTGGGCCTGGCCGGGGTGACGGCCTTGCTGCTGGTCTACGTGCTGCTGATCCAGCGGGGTCTGCGCACCGCGATCGGCCTGACCGACCCGTTCGGCAAGCTGCTGGCCACCGGCCTGTCGGCGGCCCTGGCGCTGCAGATCTTCGTGGTCGTCGGCGGGGTGAGCGGGCTGGTCCCGCTGACCGGCAAGGCGCTGCCGTTCCTGGCGGCCGGCGGTTCGTCGCTGCTGGCGAACTGGCTGATGGTCGCGCTGCTGATCAAGCTGAGCGACTCCTCCGGGCGCACCGCGCTGGAGCCGGCCCAGCCCACCACCGAGCCGTTCCCGGTCCGGGCCGCCCCGGCGGCGGCCGGCCCGACGCCCACCAGCCCGACGCCGACCCCGGCGGCGCCGCAGTACGGCTACCCCCCGAACCCCGCCACCACCTGACCGCCCGACCGGCGGACCTTCCGACCACGTGACCGCACGACCACAGGGACCGCCGGACACGGCACAGGGCCTCCCCCGCACCTGCGGGAGAGGCCCTGTCCGTTGGCACCGCACGCCCCTGCCTACCGCTGCTCCCACGGCGGCCGGGGCGGCCGCGGCGGGTACCCCGGCAGCTCCTGCCCGGGAGGACCGCCCGGGCCTGCGGCCGGAGGCCCGCCCGCAGGCCCGCCCGGCAGGGGCCCGGACGGCCGGTCGCTGTCCGGGGGCGGCGGGGTGGGCCGGTGGTGCGGCCCGCCGCGGGCGGTGAGCCGGCCGCGCACGTTGTCGGCGGCCAGCACGTCGGCCCACCGCTCCGGGTACTCGGAGGGCACGTCGACGTCCTCGCCGTCGTCCTCGCCCCACTCCTCCTCGGCGCCCTCGGCGAGCCCGAGTTCGCGGGCGCGCCGGGCCCGTTCGACGGCTCGCCGGGCGGCGACCTCGCGGACCACGGCGGCGGCCGCCTCCTCGTGGGCCCGTTCGTTCTCGGCGCGGGCGTCGGCGGTCTCCAGGGTGGGCCAGCGCCGGTCTATCGCGGCGTTCATGGCGGCGCCGATGAGGACCGCGAGGGCCACCACGAAGATCCACAGCAGGACGGCCACCGGTGCCGCCAGCGAGCCGTACACCGAGGGGCCCTCGACCGAGCTGACCAGGTAGAGCCGCAGGCCGACGCTGCAGAAGACCAGCACCACCAGGGCGACGAGGGCGCCGGGGATGTCCTCGCGCCACGGGGTCGAGACCGGGACGGCCAGGTGGTAGAGGGTGGTCAGCGAGACGATCAGCAGCACGATCGCGACCGGCCAGTACGCGGCGCCGACGAGTCCGGCGATGCCCGGCACGGCGTTCTCCACCAGTCCGGGCCCGGCCATCAGCAGCGGCAGCACCAGCGAGCCGATCACCAGGGCGCCGAGGTAGAGGCCGAGCGACATCAGCCGGGTCTTGACGATGCCGCGCTTGCCGTCGAGCCCGTACATGACGGTGATGGTGTCGATGAAGATGTAGAGCGCCCGGGAGCCGGACCACAGCGACAGCAGGAAGCCGATGGAGACGAGGTCGGGCCGGGTGTGGTCGAACACCTGGTTCAGCAGCGGGACGACGACCTCCCTGACGGAGGAGTCCGACAGGACCGTCCCGGAGGCCGAGACGATGTCGTGCTTGAGCCGGTCGATGGTGCCCGCGCCGAGGAACTCGTCGAGGTAGCCGAGGGTGCCGGCCAGGCCGAGCAGCAGCGGTGGGATCGACAGCAGGGTGAAGAAGGCCGCCTCCGCGGCGAGGCCGGTGACCCGGTACTCCACGCAGGTGTTGGTGGTGTCCTTGACCAGCTCCCACGCCGTGTGGCGCCAGGTGGCCTGTTTGGCCGCGCGCCGGGAGCCCTTGCCCCGGCGCCGGGAGGCCCGCTCGGGGTTCGTTCCGCTCGTATCGCCTGCTGCTTGCACAGGGCCAACCGTATCGGGCCGTGGCCCCGCGGTTGATCTCCCCGGGGTGGAAGCGTGTGGCCGGGCACCCGGGCCGGGAGCGGCGGGAACTCCCGACCGTCCCACATGACGAAACATCAGCGTCCAGTATGCGGATGTTAGTGGACCGCGAGTCCCGCGCCGTGCGAATCTCTTGCCATGCCTAGCGCCGGAACCACCCTGGTAGGTCGACTCCACGTCGATCTCCTTCGCGTGTCCAGCGCCATCTGTCCGGTGACCTGAGCCCACCCCCGCCGCACCACCGCACCCGGCGCCACCCGTTCCCGCCATCCCCGTCGCAGCGGATGTGCAGGCGCCCGCCCGGTCTCGGTCACTGCCCTCCAGGCCCTGAGAAACCCGCAGGTCAGAGCAGCACCGCACGGCTGAGCACGCTCCGCGACCCGCCTGGCACCAGCGCCATCTGCCCCGAAGGACTTCACCATGGCCACCTCCCCCGAGACCGTCGAGCCCACGGCCGACAGCCCCGCCGCGCGCCGCCCCGCCGCGGCCCGCAAGGTGACCCGCCACCGCGGCGAGGGCCAGTGGGGCATGGGCCACCACACTCCTCTGAACGCCAACGAGCAGTTCAAGAAGGACGACGACGGTCTCAATGTGCGGACACGTATTGAGACGATCTACGCGCACCGCGGCTTCGACTCGATCGACCCCGCCGACCTGCGCGGCCGGATGCGCTGGTGGGGGCTCTACACCCAGCGCAAGGAGGGCATCGACGGCGGCAAGACCGCGATCCTCGACCCGCACGAGCTGGACGCCGAGTACTTCATGCTCCGGGTCCGCATCGACGGCGGCCGGCTGACCGTCCCCCAGCTGCGGGCGGTCGCCGAGGTCTCCGAGCAGTACGCGCGCGGTACCGCCGACCTGACCGACCGGCAGAACATCCAGTACCACTGGATCCGGATCGAGGACGTCCCCGCGATCTGGCAGAAGCTGGAGGCCGTCGGCCTGTCCACCACCGAGGCCTGCGGCGACACCCCGCGCGTCATCCTCGGCTCCCCGGTGGCCGGCGTCGCCGAGGACGAGATCATCGACGGCACCCCCGCCATCGACGAGATCCAGCGCCGCTTCATCGGCAACCCGGACTTCTCCAACCTGCCGCGCAAGTTCAAGAGCGCGGTCTCCGGCTCCCCGCTGCTGGACGTCGCGCACGAGATCAACGACGTCTCCTTCGTCGGCGTGGTCCACCCCGAGCACGGGCCCGGCTTCGACCTGTGGGTCGGCGGCGGCCTGTCCACCAACCCGCGCCTGGGCGTGCGGCTGGGTGCCTGGGTCCCGCTGGACGAGGTCGCGGACGTCTACGGCGGCGTCATCGGCATCTTCCGCGACTACGGCTACCGCCGTCTGCGCAACCGCGCCCGGCTGAAGTTCCTGGTCGCCGACTGGGGCGTGGAGAAGTTCCGCCAGGTACTGGAGGACGAGTACCTCAAGTACCGGCTGGTCGACGGCCCCGCGCCCGCCGAGCCCGCCGCCCGCTGGCGCGACCACGTCGGCGTCCACCGGCAGAAGGACGGCCGGTTCTACATCGGCTTCGCGCCGCGCGTCGGCCGGGTCCACGGCAAGCTGCTCGCCGAGATCGCCGACCTCGCAGCCGCCCACGGCAGCGACCGGGTGCGCACCACCGCCGAGCAGAAGATGCTGATCCTCGACATCGCCGAGGAGCACGTCGAGTCGGTGGTGGCCGGCCTGGAGGCGCTCGACCTGCGCGTCGCCCCGTCGCCGTTCCGCCGCGGCACCATGGCCTGCACCGGCATCGAGTACTGCAAGCTCGCCATCGTCGAGACCAAGGAGCGCGGCCGCACGCTCATCGACGAACTGGAGCAGCGCCTGCCGGAGTTCACCGAGCCGCTGACCATCAACATCAACGGCTGCCCGAACGCCTGCGCCCGCATCCAGGTCGCCGACATCGGCCTCAAGGGCCAGCTGGTCACCGACGACAACGGCGAGCAGGTCGAGGGCTACCAGGTGCACCTCGGCGGGGCGCTCGGCCTGGAGGCCGGCTTCGGCCGCAAGGTCCGCGGCCTCAAGGTCACCAGCGCCGGCCTGCCCGACTACGTCGAGCGCCTGCTGACCCGCTACCAGGCCGACCGCACCGAGGGCGAGCGCTTCGCCCAGTGGGCGACCCGGGCGACCGAGGAGCAGCTGTCATGAGTGAGCGAGCAGCACCGTTCTTCTGCCCGTACTGCGGGGAAGAGGACCTGCGCCCCTCCGAGGCCGGACACGGCGCCTGGGAATGCCACGGGTGCCGCCGGGCCTTCCAGTTGAAGTTCCTCGGCCTGCTGTCACCGACCGACCACGGGGGTACGTCCCATGAGCAGCACCGCGACTGACCACGAGGCGGCAGCCGTCCGGGCCGGCCGCGAGCTGGAGGAGGCGACCCCGCAGGAGATCCTGCGGTGGGCCGCCGACACCTTCGGCAAGCGGTTCTGCGTCACCTCCTCGATGGAGGACGCGGTCGTCGCCCACCTCGCCTCCTCGGTGCTCCCCGGCGTGGACGTGGTGTTCCTGGACACCGGCTACCACTTCCCGGAGACCATCGGCACCCGTGACGCGGTGGCCGCGACCATGCCGGTCAACGTCATCACGCTCACCCCGCTGAAGACCGTGGCCGAGCAGGACGCCGAGTACGGGCCGAACCTGCACGACCGCGACCCGGACCTGTGCTGCTCGCTGCGCAAGGTCGAGCCGCTGAACCGCGGCCTCGGCGGGTACGACGCCTGGGCCACCGGGCTGCGCCGCGACGAGTCGCCGACCCGGGCGAACACCCCGGTGGTCTCCTGGGACCCCAAGCGCCGCAAGGTCAAGATCGCCCCGATCGCCCGGTGGACGCAGGAGGACGTGGACGCCTACGTCGCCGCCAACGGCGTGCTGCTCAACCCGCTGCTGTGGGAGGGCTACACCTCGATCGGCTGCTCCCCGCTGTCCTGCACCCGCAAGCCCGCGGAGGGCGAGGACGCCCGGGCCGGCCGCTGGTCCGGCTCCGGCAAGACCGAGTGCGGCATCCACCTCTGACGCACCGCCAGGCGAGCCCGCCGGACACACACGTACCGTCGACTACCGAGTGAGGAAGACCCCGTGACAGCTCACACCCTGGCCGCCGATGGAGCCGCAGAGGCGGCCCGCACGGCCGGCCCCTGCGAGCGCGGCGCCACCGTGTGGCTGACCGGGCTGCCGAGCGCCGGCAAGACCACGCTGGCCTTCGCGCTGGCCGAGCGGCTGCGCGCCGAGGGCCACCGGGTCGAGGTCCTGGACGGCGACGAGATCCGCGAGTTCCTCTCCAAGGGCCTCGGCTTCTCCCGCGAGGACCGGCACACCAACGTCACCCGGATCGGCTTCGTCGCCGAGAAGCTCGCCGCCAACGGCGTCAAGGTGCTCGCCCCGGTGATCGCCCCGTTCGCCGACTCCCGCACCGCCGTGCGCGAGCGGCACGCCGCGGCCGGCACCGAGTTCCTGGAGATCCACGTCGCGACCCCGGTCGAGCTGTGCGCCGAGCGCGACGTCAAGGGCCTGTACGCCAAGCAGGCGGCCGGCGAGATCTCCGGTCTCACCGGCGTGGACGACCCGTACGAGGCGCCGCAGGACCCGGAACTGCGGATCCAGACACAGGGCCGCGCGGTGGCCGACTCCGCCGCCGAACTGCACGCCTTCCTGACCGAGAGGGGTCTGGCATGACCACCGCGACCGACAGCCCGGTCTACACCGACGACAACCCGTTCGCGCTGTCCCACCTGGACGCGCTGGAGGCCGAGTCGGTGCACATCTTCCGCGAGGTCGCGGGGGAGTTCGAGCGCCCGGTGATCCTCTTCTCCGGCGGCAAGGACTCCATCCTCATGCTGCACCTGGCGCTCAAGGCCTTCGCGCCCGCGCCGGTGCCCTTCTCCCTCCTGCACGTCGACACCGGACACAACTTCCCCGAGGTCATCGCCTACCGCGACCGCGTCGTCGCGGAGCACAACCTGCGCCTGCACGTCGCCCACGTCCAGGACTTCATCGACGACGGCCGGCTGCGCGAGCGCCCGGACGGCACCCGCAACCCGCTGCAGACCGTGCCGCTGCTGGACGCCATCGAGAAGGGCCGCTTCGACGCGGTCTTCGGCGGCGGCCGCCGCGACGAGGAGAAGGCCCGCGCCAAGGAGCGCGTCTTCTCGCTGCGCGACGAGTTCGGCGCCTGGGACCCGCGCCGCCAGCGCCCCGAACTGTGGTCGCTCTACAACGGGCGGCACGCCGTCGGCGAGCACGTGCGGGTCTTCCCGCTGTCCAACTGGACCGAGCTGGACGTCTGGCAGTACATCGAGCGCGAGGGCATCGAGCTCCCGGAGATCTACTACGCGCACGAGCGGGACGTCTTCTCGCGCGGCGGCATGTGGCTGACCGCCGGCGAGTGGGGCGGCCCCAAGGACAGCGAGCCCGTCCAGCGGCGGCTGATCCGCTACCGCACCGTCGGCGACATGTCCTGCACCGGCGCCGTCGACTCCGACGCCACCACCATCCAGGCCGTGATCGCCGAGATCGCCGCCAGCCGCCTCACCGAGCGCGGCGCCACCCGCGCCGACGACAAGCTGTCCGAGGCCGCGATGGAAGACCGCAAGCGCGAGGGGTACTTCTAATGAGCACGACCATCGAGAACACCGCCACCTCCCTGCTGCGCTTCGCCACCGCCGGCTCCGTCGACGACGGCAAGTCCACCCTGGTCGGCCGCCTGCTGCACGACTCCAAGTCGGTGCTCGCCGACCAGCTGGAGGCAGTCGAGCACGCCTCCCGCAACCGCGGCCAGGAGGCGCCCGACCTCGCGCTGCTCACCGACGGCCTGCGCGCCGAGCGCGAGCAGGGCATCACCATCGACGTCGCCTACCGCTACTTCGCCACCCCCCGGCGGCGGTTCATCCTCGCCGACACCCCCGGGCACGTGCAGTACACCCGCAACATGGTGACCGGCGCCTCCACCGCCGAACTCGCCGTCGTCCTGGTCGACGCCCGCAACGGCGTGGTCGAGCAGACCCGCCGGCACGCCGCCGTCGCCGCGCTGCTGCGGGTGCCGCACGTCGTGCTCGCCGTCAACAAGATGGACCTCGTCGACTACGCCGAGCCCGTGTTCGCCGCCATCGCCGCCGAGTTCACCGCCTACGCCGCCTCGCTCGGCGTGGGCGACGTGCTCGCCGTCCCGATCTCCGCCCTCGCCGGGGACAACGTCGTCGAGCCCTCCGCGCACATGGACTGGTACGGCGGCCCGACCCTGCTCGAACACCTGGAGACGGTGCCGGTCGGCAGCGACCCGAGCGCCGAACCGGCCCGCTTCCCCGTCCAGTACGTGATCCGCCCGCAGACCGAGGAACACCCCGACTACCGCGGCTACGCCGGCCAGCTGGCCTCCGGCGTGCTGCGCGTCGGCGACCCGGTCACCGTCCTGCCGTCGGGCCTCACCAGCACCGTCGCCGGGATCGACGCGCTCGGCCGCCGGACGGACATCGCCTGGGCCCCGCAGTCCGTCACCGTCCGGCTCGCCGACGACCTCGACATCTCCCGCGGCGACCTCATCGCGGCCGGGGCAACGGCCGTCCCCACCAAGGACATCGAGGCCACCGTCAGCCACCTCAACGAGCGCCCGCTGCGCGCCGGGGACAAGGTGCTGCTCAAGCACACCACCCGCACCGTGCGCGCGCTCGTCAAGGAGATCTCCTACCGGATCGACATCGACACCCTCGAACAGCGCTCCGGCGACGAGGGGTTGAACGTCAACGACATCGGCCACGTGAAGCTGCGCACCGCCGAGCCGCTGGCCCTGGACAGCTACTCGGACAACCGTCGCACCGGCTCGTTCCTGCTGATCGACCCGGCCGACGGCACCACCCTCACCGCCGGCATGGTGGGCGAGGCCTTCGAGACCGTACGCACCACCGACGTACCCGACGAGGAGGACTGGGTCTGATGCCCAGCGAGGCGTTCTCGGGCATGGACAAGGAAGGCGGCCGCATCGGCAGCGGCGCCCTCGGCAGCGGCCAGGGCGGCCTGACCCGATGTGCGGGCCGACAGGGCTGAGAACGCCCTGTCACCGGGCTGTCTTCCCCCACAGCCGCCCGGCTTGCCCCGGCACTTGGCTGCCGCGCGCACCACCTTCCGAACCATCCGCCCGAGACCGCTTCCTGACGGTCCGTCCGCGAACAGGACTCCACCATGGCACCGAACCCGGCACCCTCGCATACCCGCACCCGCCCCAACGCCGGCCGGATCAGACGTACCGCCGCGGCCGCCACGGCCGGCCTGGCCGCCGTGGCGCTGCTGTCGGCCTGCGGCTACGGCTCCAAGGCCGACGACAAGTCCTCCGACACCAAGGCCGGCGCCGCCACCGCCGCGGATTCCGGCGCGAAGCTCTCCGCCGACTCCGTGAAGATCGGCTACTTCGCCAACCTGACCCACGGCACCCCGCTGGTCGGCCTCCAGGAGGGCCTCTTCCAGAAGGAGTTGGGCGCCACCCAGGTGAAGACCCAGGTCTTCAACGCGGGCCCGGCCGAGATCGAGGCGCTCAACGCCGGCTCGATCGACATCGGCTGGATCGGCCCCTCCCCGGCGATCAACGGCTACACCAAGTCCGACGGCAAGTCGCTGAAGATCATCAGCGGTTCGGCCTCCGGCGGGGTCAAGCTGGTGGTCAACCCGGACAAGATCTCCTCCCTCGACGACCTCAAGGGCAAGAAGATCGCCACCCCGCAGCTGGGCAACACCCAGGACGTGGCACTGCTCAACTACCTCGCGGGCAAGGGCTACAAGGTCGACGCGGCCTCCGGCGCGGGCGACGTCTCGGTGGTGCGCACCGACAACAAGGTCACCCCCGACGCCTACAAGTCCGGCTCCATCGACGGCGCCTGGGTGCCCGAGCCGACCGCCTCCAAGCTGGTCACGCTCGGCGCGAAGGTCCTGCTCAACGAGAAGGACGTCTGGCCGGACAAGAAGTTCGTGATCACCAACATCATCGTCTCGCAGAAGTTCCTCAAGGAGCACCCGGACGTGGTGGAGGCCGTGCTGCGCGGCTCGGTGAAGACCAACGCCTTCATCAAGGCCGACCCCGACAAGGCCAAGGCCGACGCCAACGCGGCGATCAAGAAGGAGGTCGGGACCGCCCTGGAGCCCGCCGTCCTCGACCCGGCCTGGGCCGACATCGACTTCCTGGACGACCCGCTGGCGAACACCCTGCAGGCCGAGGCCGACCACGCCGTCACCGCCGGGCTCCTCAAGAAGCCCAGCCTGAACGGCATCTACGACCTCACCCTGCTGAACAAGGTCCTCGCCGCCCAGGGCCAGGCCGCCGTGGCGGACGCCGGGCTCGGCGCCAAGTAGCGCCACCGCCCCTCCAGTTCCGCGGTCCGGCCCCCGCCCGCCCGGTCGATCCCCGATCGATGCCCACCGGGACGGGCGGGGCCCGGGCCCCGGCCCCGACCCGCAGCCCCCGCAGACCACTCACGCAGGAGGTGCCCAGGATGACACTGGCACTGACCACCTCGGCGGACGCCCCCGGCGCCGACGCCCTCGGCGGCGCGCCCGCCGTCCGGATCTCGCACGTGCACAAGTCCTTCGGCCGCCCCGGCGCGCAGACCCACGTCCTGGACGACATCACCCTCGACGTCGCGCCCGGCGAGTTCGTCACCCTGCTCGGCGCCTCGGGCTGCGGCAAGTCCACCCTGCTCAACCTGGTCGCCGGCCTCGACAAGCCCACCGCCGGCAGCATCGAGGTGCCCGGCGGCCGCCCCGCCCTGATGTTCCAGGAACACGCGCTGTTCCCCTGGCTCACCGCCGGGAAGAACATCGAGCTCGCCCTCAAGCTGGCCGGCCTGCCCCGTCCCGAGCGCCGCGCCGAGGCCGAGCGGCTGCTCGAACTCGTCCGCCTGAAGGGCTCGTACGGCAAGCGGGTGCACGAGCTGTCCGGCGGCATGCGCCAGCGCGTGGCGATGGCCCGGGCACTCGCCCAGGGCAGCAAGGTCCTGCTGATGGACGAGCCGTTCGCCGCGCTCGACGCCATCACACGGGACGTGCTGCACGACGAGATCACCCGGATCTGGGCCGAGCGGCAGCTGTCCGTCCTCTTCGTCACCCACAACGTGCGCGAGGCGGTGCGCCTGGCCCAGCGGGTCGTGCTGCTCTCCTCCCGCCCCGGCCGGGTCGCCCGCGAATGGCGGATCGACCTGCCGCAGCCGCGCCGCATCGAGTCCGCGGGCGTCGCCGACCTGTCCATCGAGATCACCGAAGAACTGCGTGGGGAGATCCGTCGCCATGGCCAGCACTGACACCACCCCCGTCCTGGACAAGACCGCCACGGTCGACGCGGCCGAGAAGGGCGCCACCGACACCGCCGGCGTCGGCGCGGGCCTGGACGCCCTCGACACCGTCACGGCGCAGCGCGGCTCGCTCGGCGAGGCCCTGCGGACCAAGGCGCTGCCGCCGCTGATCGGCGTGCTCGTGGTGATCGCCCTGTGGCAGGGGGCGTACAGCCTGCACGTCACCTCCTCGTACAAGCTGCCCAGCCCGGCGGACGTGTGGCACTCCGCGCAGGACCTCTGGTACCAGGGCACGCTGTTCTCGATCATCTGGACCAGCGTCTGGCGCGGCCTGTCCGGCTTCCTGCTCGCCGTGGTGATCGGCACCCCGATCGGACTGGTCGTCGCCCGGGTCAGGCCGGTGCGCACCGCGATCGGGCCGGTCCTGCAGGGCCTGCAGTCGCTGCCCTCGGTCGCCTGGGTGCCGGCCGCCGTCATCTGGCTCGGCATCAACGACTCGATGATGTACGCGGTGATCCTTCTGGGCGCCGTCCCGTCGATCGCCAACGGGCTGGTGGCCGGCATCGACCAGGTGCCGCCGCTGTTCCTGCGGGCCGGGCGCACCATCGGCGCCACCGGCCTGGCGGGCGCCCGGCACGTGCTGATCCCGGCCGCGCTGCCCGGCTACCTGGCCGGGCTCAAGCAGGGCTGGGCGTTCTCCTGGCGCTCGCTGATGGCCGCCGAACTGGTCGCCTCCTCCCCCGACCTGGGCCGGGGCCTGGGCCGGTTCCTGGAGGACCAGCGCGAGTTCTCCGACATGTCCGGGGTCCTGCTCGGCATCATCCTGATCCTGTTCGTCGGCATCGCCATCGAGCTGCTGGTGTTCACCCCGGTCGAGCGCCGGGTGCTGCGCAACCGCGGCCTGCTGGCCGGCGGCAAGTGAGGCCCCGCTGATGCCCGCCCTCCTCCTCATCGCCCACGGCAGCCGCGACCCGCGCCACGCCGCGACCGTGGCCGCGCTCGTCGAGGAGGTGCGGGACCGGCGGCCCGGCGTCGAGGTCGCCACCGCGTACCTGGACCACTGCGCGCCGCGGATCCCGCAGGTGGTGGGACGGCTGGCGGACGCGGTGGCCGTCCCGCTGCTGCTCAACCGGGCGTTCCACGCCAAGCACGACATCCCCGCCGCCCTGCGCGCCGCCGGCTCCCGGCTGCCGGTCGCGGACGTGCTCGGCCCCTCCCCACTGCTGCTCGCCGCCCTGGACCGCCGCCTCGCCGAGGCCGGGGTCGACGTGCGCTCGGCCGCCGTCCGCGCCCGTACGGGTGTCGTGCTCGCCGCCGCGGGCTCCTCCGACCCGGCGGCCGACGCCGCGACCCGCGCGGTCGCCGCCGAGTGGCGGCGCACCCGCGGCTGGGCCGCCGTCGAGGTCGCCTACGCCTCCGCCGCCGGCCCCCGCGTCCCCGACGCCCTCGCCGCCCTCCGGGCCGCGGGCGCCGAGCACACCGCCGTCGCCCCCTACCTGCTGGCCCCCGGCCTCCTGCCCGACCGCATCGCGGCGGCATCGGAAGGGGCGGACGTGCTGGCCGACGTCCTCGGCCCCGCCCCCGAGCTGGCGGCCCTGCTCCTGGAGCGCTACGACGAGGCGAGCCGCACAACCTCGGCCGTCCCGGCGCTCACCGCCTGAGCGGGGAGCCCTCCCTCACGTGTGGTCCAGGATGCTGTGCTCGCTGAGGTCGGACGCGAACCGCGCCACGGTGCGGTAGTCCGCATCATCGTGGAGGAGCGTGAGTCGGTGGTGCGCGGCCGTCGCCGCGATCATGAGGTCCACCGCAGATGCACTGCGGTGCTGTCCGGCGAGTGCCATCCGTCGTTGCGCCGTGTCGATCCAGCGCCCCGCGCCCTTCGGCACCGAGACGTCCGGGTACAGCTCGGCGAACATCTCGGAGATCTCGTCGTACTCCCGACCGTCACGCGCGGTGTACAGGAACTCGGCACGCTGCGGATAGCACGACGCGATCGACCCCGCGTCGATCGCGTCGTACCAAGCGGCCTGGAGGCTCGGATCACGGAGCAGCCGGACCAGCCCGGAGGTGTCGAGCAGGTAGATCACCGGGCGTCCTTCTCGGCCTGGTGCAGCCGCTCGGCGCGATCGACGGCCTCCCAGTTCCGAGCCCGCTCGAAGTGCCTGCCGATGCGGGCCGCCCGTTCCTGACGCTCGGCGTAGTAGCGCAGCGCGAGATTGACGGCTTCCTTCTTCGTCCGCACTCCGGCGAGTGCCATCGCCCGCTCCAACGCCTCTTCATCGATGTCGATCTGGGTCACGGACATTCGGCGCCTCCGTCGATCGATGTTGGTGATGTCCATGGAATTGTACTCCGCCAACATCACACTGGGCGAGGACCAGAACCAGGCCGGACCGACGGCGCGCGCGGCCGGTGGCCGCGCGCGCCGTGGGGGTGGTGCGGGTCAGGCCGGGAGGTTCCACTTCTCGTTGGCGGCGCCGTTGCAGTCCCAGATCTGGACGGGCGTGCCGTTGGCGTTGCTGCCGCCGCGCGCGTCCACGCACTTGTTCACGCACCCGCTGATCCGACCGACCGGGCCCGCCAGGACGGGCGAGCCGGTCACGATCCAGCCGCGAACAGGGCGGCGGTGCGACGCACGGCGGGGCTCCTCGGGGGTGAGGGTGATCCGGTCGACGGTCCGGCCGCGGGCATCAGACGGGCAGGTGCCAGATCTGGTTGGCGGCGGTGGCGCCGAAGCAGTCCCAGATCTGCAGGACCGCGCCGTTGGCGCTGGAGACGCCCCGGACGTCCAGGCAGCGGCCGGACTGCGGGTTGACCAGCGCGCCGTCGGCCCGCGGGCGCCACTGCTGGGCGCCACTGCCGTTGCACTCCCAGGTCCGCACCAGGGTGCCGTTGCCGGTGCGCCCGCCCTCGACGTCCAGGCAGTTGCCGACGGCCCGGACGGTGCCGTCGGCGCCGACCTTCCAGGTCTGGTTCACGTTGCCCAGGCAGTCCCAGATCTGGGTCTGGGTCCCGTTGGCGTTGCTGCCGCCGCGCACGTCCAGGCACTTGCCCGCGATGCCGGTGATCTGGCCGACCGGGCCCGCCGGGACCGCCGGACCGAAGGAGACGCCGCCCCAGCCCCCCGTGGCCATACCGGAGCACCCCGCGGTGGCGGTGGTGTTGCCGGTGACCCAGCCGCTCATCCCGTACGAGTAGGTGGGAAACCCGTTGCTGTCGGGGAGGCCCTGGCAGGTGATCCCGACCATCCAGGTCTGCTGCGGGTCGAGGCCCGTGCAGGTGCCGGAGAGGCCCCAGCCGGTGCCGCTGACGGTGCAGCTCCCGACACCGCCCGGGCCCGGGGTGGTGTCGCCCGACGCGTTACGGGTGGTGCTCTCGGCGGCACCGGCGGCGGGCGCGGTGACCGCGGCGGCTCCGGCGAGCAGGGCGGTGGCGAACAGGGCGGCGGTACGACGCACGGGGGGAGTCCTTCCGGAGAGGGTGAACCGACCGGCCCGCATGTGAAGTATTCGCGGTGAAGATGCGATCTTTGTGCGGGCCGCGCGAAAGCCTCGGGCACGCCATGTTCACGGTCAACGGGTAAGGCCAAGATCACGCCACAGATTCGCACACGCACGGAGCTTGTACGACACGGCGCGGGAACGGCCCCGGCAGGCCGCGCGCCCGGCCGATCCGGCCGGATCGCGTACGGCCCGGCCCCCGGGTGAGCGGGAGCCGGGCCGTAGGCGATCCGGGGTCGGGCGGCGCCGGGTCAGATCCGGCGCAGGGTGAAAGCGTCCGTCGGGTGGCCCGCGATGGCGTCGCCGAGGCCGGCGGAGAGCTGGTAGACGCGGCCCGCCGGGCCGGCGATGAGCGCGGTGGGGGTGGCGTCCACGGAGGGGCGGACGGCGGTGAGGCGGGCGGTGCGCCAGTGGTCGTCGGAGCGCAGTTCGACCTCGGCGTCGCGGCCGGCCCCCAGGAGGGCGTTGGTGACGCCCGCGACGGAACCGTCCGGGCGGCCGAGCAGGCCGTCCAGGTGGAGCAGGGACGCGGCCCCGGCGTCCACCTCGACCTGCCGCACGGCGGCCGGGTTCCACAGCGGGACCTGCCACAGCGTGCCGTCGTCCCACTTGCCGATGATCAGCCGGCCCTCGCGCAGGACGATGCCGTTGAGGCCGTACGAACCCGGGGCGGGGGTCAGCCGCGGGTCCCGCAGCAGGACGGAGGCGGTGCCGTCCGGCGCCACCCGGTAGACGACGGGGGCGAAGGAGTCGGTGACGTAGGCGGTGCCGTCGGGGCCGACCGCGATGTCGTTGGCCAGGTGGTTGCCGCCGTCGGCGGCGACGGCGGCGAGGTCGGTGTAGAAGAGGCGGCGGCCGGTGTCCAGGTCGTAGGCGCCGATCCCGGCGATCTTCCCGAGGGTCGCGGGGCTGCTGTGCTCGCCGACGCCGTTGTCGAGGTCGGTGACCAGGACGCGGCGATGGACGGGGTCGACCCGCAGGCCGGCGACCTCGGTCAGCGCGGGGTCCTGCACGAGGGTGCGCACGCTCCCGTCGGTGCCGACGGCGGAGACGGTGCCGTGCCGCAGCGAGCCGAGCAGGAAGCGGTAGTGGGAGGCGTCCCAGGCGCCCGCCTCGGGCACCACGGTGGGCGCGTGGCCGGTGATCACGGCCGGGGCCGGGCAGTTGGCGGGCGACGCGGCGGCGGGCGAGGCCGCGGGCAGTGCGCCGGCGGCGCCCAGCAGGGTGGTCAATGCGGCCGCGACCAGGGTGCGGCGGAGAGTACGGTGCTGACGGTTGCTCATCGGAATTCCCTTGCGTGCGATCCGTTGACGTGATCAAGCTTCGCGTGAACGGGCGGTCCGCAGCAGTGCGTGGGAATACTGGTAGTTCGACTACCAGGGAGGACGGGGGAGATGGTCGAGGTGGAGGACGCCCAGGAGCGCCGTACGGCGCTGTCGAGTTTCCTGCGCAGCCGCCGGGCGCGGCTGACGCCGCAGGACGTGGGGCTGGCGCCGGGGGTGCGGCGGCGCACACCGGGGCTGCGGCGGGAGGAGCTGGCGCTGCTCGCCGGGGTGGGGGTGACCTGGTACACGTGGCTGGAGCAGGGGCGGGACATCCATCCGTCCCCGGAGGTGCTGGCGAGCCTGGCCCGGACGCTGCGGCTGGACCGGGCGGAGACGGCGTACCTGTTCCGGCTGTCCGGCAGTCACCCGCAGGACGGGGAGGTGGCCGCGCCGGGGGACGTCCCGGTCCCGCTGCTGCGGCTGATGCACGCGCAGTGGCCGGCGCCGTCCTTCGTGATGGACGCCAACTGGGACATCCGGGCCTGGAATCCGGGCGCGGACGCGCTGTTCGGCCTGACCGGCCGGCCGCCGCAGGAGTGCAACCTGGCCTGGGTGGTGTTCGGCAACCCCGTGCACCGGGCCCGGGTCGAGCACTGGGAGGAGCATGCCCGCAGTTTCCTGGCGCAGCTGCGTTCCGCCTATGCCGAGCGCGGTGGCGAGACGACGGCCGTGGGGCGCCATCTGGCCCGGATGATCCAGCAGATGCGCGGCGAGTACGCGGAGGCGGACCGTTGGCTGGACGAGCACCAGGTCGCCGAGCGTTCCGGCTCCGAGAAGGTCCTCCGGCACGAGGCGGTGGGCCTGCTGCGGATCGACCAGCATGTGCTGCTGGCCGCCGAGGGCCTGCAGCTGATCGTGATGGCCCCGCGTGACGCCGAGACGGAGGAGCGGCTGCGCGCCCTCGCCCCGGCCCCGGCCCTGGCCCCGGCCCTGGCCCTGACTCCGGCGGCGGCGGCGGTGGCAGCGGTGTGACGCGGAACGGTCCGCCGCCCCCGTGTGGCGCGGGGCGGCGGACCGGGAGCGGCGGTCAGGCCGGGAGGTTCCACTTCTGGTTGGCGGCGCCGTTGCAGTCCCAGATGCCGAGCTGGTTGCCGTTGGTGGTGGAGAAGCCGAGGTCGTCCAGGCAGCGGCCGGACTGCGGGTTGAGTAGCGAGCCATCCGGACGGACCTGCCACTGCTGGGCGCCGGTGCCGTTGCAGTCGTAGATCTGCACCAGGGTGGCGTTGCCGGTGTTTCCGCCCTGGACGTCCAGGCACCTGCCGAGGGCGCGGATGGTGCCGTCGGTGCCGACCCTCCAGGTCTGGTTGGCGGCGCCGGTGCAGTCCCAGATCTGGACGGGCGTGCTGTTCGCGTTGCTGCCGCCGCGCACGTCCGCGCACTTGTTCACGTAGCCGCTGATCTGACCGACCGGGCCCGCCGGCACCGGGGAGCCGTACACGATCCAGCCGGAGGTCGGCATCGCCGGGAAGAAGCACCCCGCGGTGGCGGTGACGTTGCCGGTGGCCCAGCCGCTGGACGTCCCCGAGAAGACGGGGAAGCCGTTGCTGCCGATGCTCTGGCAGGTGCCCGCGACGCGCCAGGTCTGCTGCGGGTCGATGCCCGTGCACGTACCGACGAAGCCGTAGCCGTTGCGGCCGACGGTACAGCTTCCGGCGGTCAGGGCATTGGTGGTCGGCGCGGCGGACGCGGACGGCGCGTTCCGGGTGGTGCTCTCGGCGGCGTCGGCGGCGGGCGCGGTGAGCGCGGCGGCCCCGGCGAGCAGGGCGGCGGTCAGAAGTGCGGAGGTTCGGCGCATCGGTACGGTCGTCCTTCCGGTTGGCGGATCACGTCGACTCACCCTCGGCCGCACCGTGTTGACGGTGTGGCAGATGTGTGGGCCGGGTGAGAGCTTCGGGGCCTCGTGATCGACCGTCAACCGGCAGTAAGGCGGAAGCTGCCGGTGCGATCGGGGCTGACCAGCACCGTTGCCCCGGGCGGCAGTTTCACCGCGAGCGGGCAGTTTCACCACACGCGGGCAGCGGTGCCGCGGCCGCCTGGGTGCGGACAGGCGCTGTCGCGGCCGTCGGCCCCGGAACGCGGAACGGGCCCCGCGCCCCCCACGACAGGGGAGGCACGGGGCCCGTTCGGCGGGCTCGGACGGTCGTCAGTCCGTCTTGCGACGCTGGCGCCCGGTCCCGTAGTTGGAGCCGGACTTGGTGCCGCTGCCCGGCTTGGCGCGACCGGAGGAGCGGCCGATGAAGCCGGCCGCCTGGGGGCGGTCGCCCTGGGCGGCGGCGGCGCCCATCCGCTGCTTGGGGCGGGGGCGGCGCGGGTTGCCGTTCATGTCGACGTCGGCGGGCAGCCCGGAGCGCTTGCCGGAGCGGCGGCGCGGGGACCCGTTCTTGGACCCGGCGCGCTTCTCGTCCGCCGAACCCGCCGAGTCGGCCGGGGCCCCCGTGGCAGCCTGGGCCACCGGCACCGCCAGGGTGACCGGGACGCCGCTCGGCGTGCGGGCGCCGGTGATCCGGGCCAGGTCGGCGTCGCCGGGGCGGATCTTGGTGACGGTCGGGCGGATGCCGGCCACCGTCATCAGCCGGTTGACCTCGCGGCGCTGCTCGGGCAGCACGAGGGTGACGACCGTGCCGGACTCGCCGGCCCGGGCGGTGCGGCCGCCGCGGTGCAGGTAGTCCTTGTGGTCGATCGGCGGGTCGATGTTGACGACCAGGTCCAGGCCGTCGATGTGGATGCCGCGCGCGGCGACGTTGGTGGCGATCAGCGCGGTGACGTGGCCCTCGCGGAACTGGTCGAGCACCCGGTTGCGCTGCGGCTGGGACTTGCCGCCGTGCAGGGCGGCGGCCTTCACGCCGTTGGCGAGCAGCTGCTTGGCGAGCCGGTCGGCGCCGTGCTTGGTGTGCACGAACATGATCACGCGGCCCTCGCGGGAGGCGATGTGCGCGGTGGCGGAGGCCTTGTCGGTCGGCTCGAGCTGCAGGACGTGGTGGTCCATGGTGGTGACCGCGCCGGCCGACGGGTCGACCGAGTGGGTCACCGGGTCGGTCAGGAAGCGCTTGACCAGCCGGTCGACATTGCGGTCCAGGGTGGCGGAGAACAGCATCCGCTGCCCGCCCTCGGCGACCTGCTCCAGCAGCTTGCTGACCTGCGGCAGGAAGCCCATGTCGGCCATCTGGTCGGCCTCGTCCAGGACAGTGATCGCCACGTCGGAGAGGTTGACGTCGCCGCGCCCGATCAGGTCGTCCAGCCGGCCCGGGGTGGCGACCAGGACCTCGGTGCCACGGCGCACCGCGTTGGCCTGCCGGTTGATCGACATGCCGCCGACGACGGTGGTGATCCGCAGGTTGACGGCGGTGGCGTACGGGGTGAGCGCCTCGGTGACCTGCTGGGCCAGCTCGCGGGTGGGCACCAGGACGAGGGCCAGCGGGTACCGGGCGTCGGCGCGGCGCCCGGCGGTACGGGCGAGCAGCGACAGGCCGAAGGCCAGGGTCTTGCCGGAGCCGGTGCGGCCGCGGCCGAGCACGTCGCGTCCGGCGATCGAGTCGGGCAGCGTGGCGCCCTGGATCGGGAACGGCTCGGTGACGCCCTGGCGGGCGAGCGTGGAGAGGATCGCCTTGGGCAGCTCGAGCTCGGCGAAGGTGGCGGCCGGGGGGCGGGCCGGGGTGCCCTGGACCACGGTGAAGTCGGCGGCCTCGGGCGCGACGGCGCGGGTCTGCTTGGGGGCACCGGTCTGCTTGGGGGCACCGGTGCGGCCGCGCGGCTTGCGCAGGCGGTCGCCGCCGCCGGCGTTGCGGCGGGACTGGTCGGTGGTGCGGGGGCCGCGGTCGCGCGGCGGGCGGGCAGGGGTGGTCATGGGATCTCCGATCCGTCGGTCTGAAGCCCGCGGTGTGCGGACTGGTCGGCCGTCGGAAGGGAGTGCGCCGCCCCGGCCGTACGGCGGCATGAACGGGGGCCCGCACCATGCGGTGCGGGCCCCAGCTTCGCGATGATCGCGAGTCAGCGTGGAGCTGACGTCAGCCGATGATCTGGATGTTCTCGGCCTGCGGGCCCTTCTGGCCCTGCGTGACGTCGAACTCGACCTTCTGGCCCTCGAACAGCTCACGGAAGCCCTGAGCCGAGATGTTCGAGTAGTGGGCGAACACGTCAGCGCCGCCACCATCCTGCTCGATGAAGCCGAAGCCCTTTTCGCTGTTGAACCACTTCACGGTGCCGGTAGCCATAACCGTCTCCTCATACTGGGGCATCAGGAATCCACACCTCGTGAATCCCCAAGTAGCCGCGATCCCCATCCGGAGACTGAAACACCGGACAAAACAAATGCGCCTGTTGGTTGGTACCAGCAGGCGCACATACACGTTCATGGGAACCAAAACTGCAACTGACTCGACTGTAGCACGGCGCCACCCAGAGCGACCGGGGATTTTCCGCTGAACAGATCACGTTTGGCGCCCCCGGCGAACGGGCAGGCGGCGCCCCGCCGAAGCGGGGCGCCGCCGGTGGATCGGCCCGGGGCCGGTCCCGGGGAGGAACCGGTCCCAGGCCGATCCTGGGTCAGCCCGAGGTCAGTGCCGGCCGGCCGGCTCCGGCACGCCGTGCGTGCCCGCCAGCGGGGCCGGACCGTCGCCGTGACCGTGGTCGGGGCTGTCGGCGTGGCCGGGCCACCAGGCGCGGTGGCCGAGCAGCGCGGTGAGCGCCGGAGTGAAGAACATCGCCATCACGAAGGCCGCCAGCACGATGCCGAAGGCCAGCGAGAAGCCGAGCTCCATGAAGAGCACGTTGCCCGCGAGCATGAAGGTCGCGAACGACGCCGCCAGGATGAAGCCGGCCGCCGCGACGGTCGGGCCGCCGTGCTTGACGGCTTCGCGGGCCGCGTCGCGCGGGTTGCGGCCCTCGCGGGCCTCCTCGCGGAGGCGGGCGATGATCAGGATGTTGTAGTCGGTGCCGATCGCCACCACGAAGAGGTAGATGAAGATCGGCAGCATGAACATCAGGCCCTGCTCGCCCTTGATGTTCTGGAACACCAGGGTGGTGGCACCGAGGGTGCCGCCGAAGCCGAGGCCGACCGAGGCCATCAGGTACCACGGCGCAACCACGCTGCGCAGCTGCAGGCCCAGGATGATCATGATGAGCAAGGCCGCGATCGGGAAGACCAGCGTGTAGTCGTGCACCATCGCGGTGTTGATGTCCTTGTACACCGAGGTGATGCCGCCGACCAGGGCCTTGCTGTCCGCCGGGGCCGAGGCGTGGGCGGTGTCGCGGACCTTCTCGATGGCGTCGATGGCCTTGTTGGAGGCCGGGGCGTCGTTGAGCATCACCGTGAAGTCGGCGGTGCCGCCGTCGGCGCTGATCCCCTTCTGGGCGACCGGCGTGGTGACCGAGGCCACCCCGGAGACGCCCTGGAGCTTGCCGGCGAAGTCCGTGATCGCCGAGTCGCTGAGCTTGGCGCCGTTGGTGCTGGTCAGGTAGACGTGGCTCGGGTCGGCGGCGCCGGCCGAGAACGCGGTCATCAGCTTGTCCTGGACGACCATCGACTCCTTGCCCTTGGGCATGGAGCTGCCCGCCAGGTCGTAGGTGCCGTTGTAGTTGATGCCGGTCAGGGTCAGCAGCACCAGGACGCCGCCGGAGACCAGGGCGACCAGGCCGGGCTTCTTGCCGGTCATCCGGCCGAGCGCGGCGAAGCGGGCGTTCTTCGGCTCCTGCATCCACTTCTTGCCGGGCCAGAACACGGCCTTGGACGGGAGGACGGCGAGCACGGCGGGGGCCAGGGTCAGCGAGACCAGGGCGGTCGCGATGACCGCGATGGCCAGTGCCGGGCCGAGCGCGGTGAACATGCCCAGGCTGGACAGGATCAGCACGGCGAAGGCGACGGCGACGGCACCGGCGGCGGAGGCGATCGCCTCGCCGACCCGGCCGACGGCGTTGGCCACGGCCGTCTTGCGGTCCTCGCCCAGGCGCAGCCGCTCGCGGTAGCGGAAGGCCAGGAAGAGGAAGTAGTCCGTGCCGACGCCGAGGACCACGATGATCAGGATCGCGGAGGTCATCGGGGAGGACTTGAGGTCGAACATCTTGATCGCGTCGGCGATCAGGCCGTTGGCCACCGGCATCGCGATGACCAGCGAGAGGAGGACCGGCAGGAGGCCGGCCAGGATGCTGCGGAAGATGATGCCGACGATCAGGATGACGAGCAGCAGGCTGCCGAGCATCACGATGGCGTCGGTGGAACCGGAGGCGTCCTTCTGGTCCAGGCTGCTGGCGGCCTGGCCGCCGACCTGGAACTTCAGTCCGGAGCCGTCGGCGAGCTTGGCGCCCTCCTCACGCAGCTTCTTGGCCGCGTCGGGGAACTCGTCGGTCTGCATCTTGGTCTTGTCGATGGCGACCATGGACAGCGCGTACTTGCCGTCCTTGGACTTCGAGGTCTTGGGGTCGACCGGGATGATCTTCTCGACGGCGGGGATGTTCGCCGCGGTCAGACCGTTGACGACCTTGTCCATCGAGGCCTGGTCGGCGTCGTTCAGCGCCTGGCCGTCGTTGCGCTCGAAGAGCAGAAGCGCGGCGGGGGTGAAGCTGGACGGGAAGGCCTGCTCCTGGAGCTGCGCCGCCTGGATCGACTCGTAGTGCTTGGGCAGGAACGCGGACTCGTCCGTCTGGGAGGTGACCTTCGGGGCCGACGCGACGATGGCGAGCATCGCGACGACCCAGGCGAGGATCACCCACCACGCACGGCGAACGACGAAGTGTCCTAGTCGGTGGAACATGCTCGTGATGCCTCCTGGGCATGGTTCACCGCCGGCCCTTGGGGGACGGGACGCTGGGCGACGGCAGGACCGGCCCAGGCATGCACGGGAGGCACACCCTTGCCGGTCGGCAGGTAAGTAGGTTTGGGGCATCATCTTACGAGCACTTGCTTGCCGCCCGGCAAGGAGCCCCCGTATTCCAACCCCCGTTGCGGGACCGCCCCGAACGGCCCCGACCCAGTTTCTCCCGAACGCAAGCCCGTTGACCTCGTGCTCCGGGTGGAGTCGCCTCCCCCTCAGGGTGGAGTTGTGCCCCCTACCCCTGAGGAGGAGTTCTCGGGGTCGGGAGGTAGGGAAAACCCCACCCCGGCCCCGAGGCAAGCCCCAGGGAAGGGTCACCCGCCAGCCGGATTACCGACCAACCCCCGCTTCCCTACTGTCTGTTGGGACGCCGGATCCGCACCCGGCAGACAGCCGGCGGGCAACCGGCGCGGCACCGGCGACCACCGCCGCCACCGCTCCCGTCCGGCGACGACCGCTCTCCCAGGGGGGACCTCCCGTGAAGCCCGTACAGACCGGACCCGTGCAGGCCCGACTAGGCCTGGCCGCCGCCATGGGCGTCTGGAGCGCCCGGCACCGCAAGACCGCCGTCTTCGGCTGGCTGCTCTTCGTCGTGCTGGCCGCCGTGCTCGGCGGCATGCACGGCAGCACCAAGGTGACCGACGCCGAGTCGATGCCCGGGCAGGTCGCCCGGGCCGCGAGGATCCTCGACGAGGCCGGACTGACCAGCCCGGCGAGCGAGACCGTCCTGGTCCAGAGCGCCACCCGCAGCGCCGACGACCCCGACTTCCGCACGGCCGTCGGCCAGGTGGTCACCGCCGTCGACGGCACCGGCAAGGCCGCCGGGATCCGCTCGCCGTACGACACCAAGGCCGTCTCCCAGGACGGCCACTCCGCGCTCGTCCTGGTCACGCTCAAGGGCGACCGGGACACGGCCGTCGCCGAGGTGCAGTCCGTGATGGACGCGGTGGCCGGCGTGCAGAAGCAGAACCCCGGCCTGACCGTGGTCGAGCTCGGCGACGCCAGCTCCGGTAAGTGGATCCAGGACCAGTTCACGAACGACTTCGCCCGCGCCGAGTGGACCGCCGTGCCGCTCGCCCTCGGCATCCTGCTGATCGCCTTCGGCGCGCTGGTCGCCGCCGTGCTGCCGGTGGTGCTCGCCCTGACCGCCTTCGTCGCGGCCGCCGGACTGGTCGCGCTCGGCAGCGGCCTGCTGCACACCAGCGACGACGCCAGCTCGGTGATGCTGCTGGTCGGCCTCGCCGTCGGCGTCGACTACTGCCTCTTCTACCTGCGCCGCGAACGCGAGGAACGGGCCGCCGGACGCGACGCGCACACCGCGCTGACCGTGGCCGCCGCCACCAGCGGCCGGGCGGTGCTGGTCTCCGGCGTCACCGTGGTGGTCGCCATGGCCGGCATGTTCCTCACCGGGATCGGCGACTTCCGGGCGATGGCCTTCGCCACCATCCTCGTCGTGGTCACCGCCGTGCTCGGCTCGCTCACCGTGCTGCCCGCGCTGCTGTCGATGCTCGGCGACCGGGTCGACAGGGGCCGGGTGCCCTTCCTCTCCCGGCTCCGCCGCCCGAACGCCGCCGGGAGCCCCGCCGGGAGCCCCGCGACCGGCGGACGGTTCTGGAACGCGGTGCTCACCCCGGTGCTCAACCGCCCGCTGGCCTCCACCCTGCTCGCCGGTGCCTTCCTGCTCGCCCTGGCCGCGCCGCTGCTCACCATGCACACCGCCAACCTGACCTTCCAGCAGCAACTGCCCCGCGGCAACGAGCTGGTCGCCGCCTCACAGAAGATCGAGGCCGCCTTCCCCGGCAGCCCGGCCCCCGCCACCGTCGTCATCAAGGCAACGGACATCGGCTCCCCCGCGATGACCGCCGCGATCGCCGACCTCAAGGCCAAGGCGCTGGCCAGCGGACGGATGCACGGCCCGATCGAGGTCGCCGTGCACGCCGACCGGAACGTCGCCACCGTCGACATCCCGCTCGACGGCACCGGCAACGACGCCACCAGCAACGACGCGCTGAAGACCCTGCGCGAGGACCTGGTGCCCTCGACCGTCCTCAAGGTGCCGGGCACCGAGGCCCCGGTCACCGGAAGCACCGCCGGCTCGTACGACTTCAACGCCACGATGACCGGCTCGATGCCACTGGTCTTCGGCTTCGTGGTCGCCTTCGCCTTCCTGCTGATGCTCACCTCCTTCCGCTCGCTCGCCGTGGCCGGCACCGCCGTGGTGCTCAACCTGCTCTCGGTGGGCGCCGCGTACGGGGTGCTGACACTGGTCTTCCAGCACGGCGTGGGCGCCTCGCTGCTGGGCACCGCCGGCGTCGGCGCGGTGGAGTCCTGGGTGCCGCTGTTCCTCTTCGTCATCCTCTTCGGGCTCTCGATGGACTACCACGTCTTCGTGGTCTCCCGGATCAAGGAGGGCCACGACCGCGGCCTGCCGACCCGGGCCGCGATCGCCCACGGCATCCGCTCCACGGCCGGGGTGGTCACCAGCGCCGCGGTGATCATGGTGGCGGTGTTCGCGGTCTTCGGCACCCTGTCCATGCAGGCGATGAAGCAGATGGGCGTGGGCCTGGCGGTCGCGGTGCTGATCGACGCGACGGTGATCCGCGCGGTGCTGCTCCCCTCCGTGATGAGCCTGCTCGGCGACCGCAACTGGTACCTGCCGCGCTGGCTGAACTGGCTGCCGGACCTCTCGCACCGCGAGTCCGTCCCACCGCTCGGCACCGCGACCGCCCTGCACGGGCAGCCCGCCGCCCCCGCCGAGGGCACCGCCCGGCACCGGCGGGTCGAGGTCTGAGCCGCCACCGGTGACGCGCACCACGCCGGGCCCCGCCACGCGCGGGGCCCGGCGCCCGTGCGTCATGATGATCACCGTCCGGGGTCCCCCGGGTGAACCCCGCCGGAACGGAGCCCCCTCATGATCCCCTTCGACGAGGGCCGCGCCCGGCTGCTGCTCGCCCACGCCTGCGAATCCGCCGACCTGCCCGGCTCCGGCGACGCCCGGCTGCTCGCACTCGGCGAGAACGCCGTCTTCGACCTCGGCGACCCGGCCGTGGTCGCCAAGGTCGGCCGCGGCCCCGAGCTGTACGACCGGGCGCACCGCGAACTGACCGTCGCACACTGGCTGGCCGGACAGGGCGTCCCGGTGGTGCGCCCGTTCGACGCGGTCGCACCCGAACCGCAGCTCGCCGACGGGCACCCGGTCACCTTCTGGCACCGGCTCGCGCCCGCCGTCCGCCCCGCCCGCCCGGTCGACCTCGCCCCGCTGCTGCGCACCCTGCACCGGCTGCCGGTGCCGCCCGTCCCGCTCGGCCGACGCGACCTGCTCGCCCCGGTGGAGCGCTGGCTGGCCTCCGCCGAGGGCCACGTCGCCCCGGCGGACGTCGCCTTCCTGCGCCACCGCAGGGACGCCTTCGAAGCCGCCCTGCCCGACCTCGCCCCGCGGCTGCACCCCGGGGTGATCCACGGCGACGCGCTGCCGCGCAACGTCCACGTCGGCCCGGACGGGCCGGTCCTGCTCGACCTCGAGTTCGTCGCCAACGACCTGCGGGAGCACGACCTGGTGGTCCTCGCACTCGCCCACGACCGCTACAGCGTGCCCGACGAGGAGTACCGCGCGTTCACCGAGGCGTACGGCTGGGACGTGCGCGACTGGCCCGGCTTCACCGTGCTGCGCGGCGCCCGGGAGACCGCCAGCGCCTCCTGGGTGGCGCAGCAGGCGGCGAGCAACCCGGCCGCGCTCGCGGAGTTCCGGCGGCGCGTCGACTCGCTGCGGAGCGGGGCCACCGAGGTGCGCTGGTACCCGTTCTGACGGCGGCCCGACGGGCCTCGACCGGCTGGGGTGAGGAGCCCGGTACCCCGATCGGCGGGCGGACGCCAACCGGTACGGGTGTGAGAAGGCTCTTAGAGCGCCGCGGTCCGGCGTGCAACCGGGCCACGTACGCTCGGCGTCCTATCGGACAGTCATCCTGACCCGAGAGATCGGCACCGCACTCGCACCTCAGGAGCCGCCGCCATGCACCGGAACGCCCACCGGACCACCCTCCGCCCCTCCGCCCCGACCCACCCGTCCCGCTCCCGGCGCCGGCTGATCGCGGGCTGCGTCGCGGTGGCCGCCGTCCTGGGACTGACCGCGTGCGGAACCGCCAGCGGGGCGCTGCAGCCACCGGGCGCCACGGCCCAGACCGGCACACAGCCGCCGATGGCCGCCCAGCCGAACGGGACGGCGGCGACCACCATCGCACCGACGCCCGGCTCCGACGGAATGCCGCCGGTCGCCGGCTCCTCCGGGTCCACCGGGTCCACCGGCTCCTCCGCGCCGTCCGCTCCGGCCGCGTCGTCCGCTCCGGCGAAGCCGCGCACGCCCAAGCCGGCGGACCCCTCCTCCCCCGCAGCACCGGCCACACCCGCAGCACCGGCCACACCCGCCGCGGCCTCCTCGCCCGCCGCGCCGCCGACCACCCCGCCCGAGCACCCCGGGGCGGGCACCGTGATCGGCTCCACCGCCTCCGGCGGCCGCACCGTCGCGCTCACCTTCGACGACGGCCCCGGCCCCGCGACCGGCCAGATCCTCGACCTGCTCGCCCAGTACCACGCCAAGGCCACCTTCTGCGAGATCGGCCAGAACGCCGCCGCCAACCCGGCCACGGTCAAGCGCGTCCTGACCGCCGGGCACCGGCTCTGCGACCACAGCATCCACCACCCGCAGCCCTTCGCCAAGCTCCCGCACGACAAAGCCGTGTACGAGATCACCGCGGCCCGGGACATGATCGTCCAGGCCGGCGGCCCGGGCACCCAGGTCGACTGGTTCCGCGCCCCGGGCGGCGGCTTCAACGCCGACAACGAGCAGATCACCGCGAGCCTGGGAATGGGCTCGCTCGGCTGGACCGTCGACCCGCGCGACTGGTCCCGCCCCGGCGTGCCCGCCATCGTCTCCACCGTGCAGAAGCAGCTCAAGCCCGGCGGCGTGATCCTCATGCACGACGGCGGCGGCGATCGCAGCCAGACGGTGGCCGCACTCAAGCAGCTGCTGCCCTGGCTGGTCGCCCAGGGGTACACCTTCGACTTCCCTGCGGCCTGACGGACCGTACCCCTAGGGTGTGCGGCGTGACCGACACCCGCCCGACCCCCGCCGAACTCGTCGCCGCCGTACCGGGACTGGCCCCGTACCTGCGGCCCGCCACCCTGCTCCACCCGTACGCCGCGACGCCCGACCCGCAGGCGAGCCGGATCGGCGGCCCCGCGCTCTGGCCGGCCGACGAACCCTGGCCGCACTGCACCGCCGGGCACCTGGAGGACGAGTACCAGGACGTCTCCGCCGCCGACCGCGCGATCTGGGAGGACATCGACCGCGCGGTGCGCGAGCGCACCCGGGCCGGCGGCCCCGCGCACGTCTTCACCTCGGCCGAAGCCGCCGAGCAGCGCCGGATCATGGGCGACGGCCGCTCCCTCGACCTGGTCAACTGGCGCACCCACCGCATGGTCCCCGAGCGGCCGGCCGCCGGAACGGCCATGGTGCCGCTCGTCCACCTCCGGGCCGAGGACGCCCCGCACCTGCCCTGGCCGGACGGCACCGACCGGCTCCAGGTGATCTGGTGCCCCAACGACCACGACGACCTCCCGAACACGCGCTACTACTACGGCCCGAACGTCGAACTCCACTGGCAGCGCGCCGCCGACCTCGCCCCGGCCATACCCCCGGCACCCCGGCGCAGCGACAAGACGTACCTACCGACCCCGTGCGCGCTGCGCCCCGAGCAGGTCCGGGACCTGCCCGACCAGGACGAGCTGCCCAGCGAACTCCACGACGCCGCCGAGGAGTTCGCGCAGCGGCACGGCATCGAGTACCACCGCTTCCTGTCCTGCGCGGAGGGCTGGAAGGTCGGCGGCTGGCCGTCCTGGCACTCCACCGACCTGGTCCCGATCGACTGCGGCTGCGGCGCGCGGATGGTCCACCTGCTCACCGTGGACAGCGGCTTGGCCCCGGACGTGTCCGTCGGACGGTTCGGAGAACTGCACGTCTTCATCTGCCCGACGGACCTCACGCACCCGGTGGGCCTGGACCTGCAGTAGGGCCGTCAGGCCGGGCCGGGTCCGGGGGCGGCTCCCGGCAGCGGCGACTGCGGCGGCGATGCGGCTCGGTATCCCGCTTGCAGAAGGTGATCGCGATGACCATCCTCGAGGCAGCGATGCGCCGGCCCATCCCGCCCTACGCTCCCGATCACGAGATCGGCCGCTGAGCCAGCATCGTCAACGACCACGGGGAGCCACGTGCCGCCTTTCGTCCACCAGATCACCAAGTACGACCCTGCCGACCGCGACGAGCACGGCAGCTACACCGGCACCGAGGACTCGACCAGCGACCACGGACCGGTCGAGGCCGCCTATCTGCAAGCGATTGCCGCCTTCGCCGAGGACACCGGCATCGACCGACTGGCCATTCGTGAGCCGGAGATCTCCGGCCTTGCCCACTTCGGCCTGGAGCCGGCGGTCGACGGCCATGGTCTCGCCGGGCTCTTCCCGCCCGACCTCAGCGGGTTCCACGACGGTGCCGAGGTGCCCGTCTCCCTCGGCCTGGAGCTGGTCAGGGCCATGCTCCGCGACAACGGCGCCTGGTGCCGTCTGGAGGTGGAGGACAGGTTCGTCGTGCACGTCGGTTGGGACCAGTACGTCTACGTCAGCAGCGACACGTCCTGCGAGCGCGCCGTTGCCCGCACCCGGGCTCTCGGTCTCTTCCCGGAGCGGCTGGAGGCCTCGCCCTATGACGCGGACGTCGACGAGCCCGGCGTGCAACGTCCCGCCGACGAGGACTTCTGGGCCCGTCTCGGCTGGTCCGTCGCCATGCGGCAGGCAGCGGTACTGGAGGAGGGGTACCTCCACAATGCCTCCCGCTGGCACCGCCTCACCGAGGGCACCCTCGATGCGGTACGCGCCCGGCTCACCCCTCGTGCCTGGTTGACCGTCTGGCCGGACCTGTCCACCGATGTCGACGCGGTCCTTGCCGCGCTTCCCGACCGGGGTTCGGTGGAGTTCGTCTGGGAGGACGAGAACGGAGCCATCTCCGGCACGATGGCCGACGAGTCCGAGTACCGGGAACTGGCCGCCCGGGTGGCAGGCGCCCGTGCCGCGATGGCCCTGCCCTTGGCCCTCGACGAACGCCACCCGCTGTTCACCGCGGTCCTGCCCGACAGCGACGGCGTCCTGCGCGCCCGGTGGAGGACCGAGCCGACCCGGAGCGATCGGGACTGGGCCTTTCTGAGGACTCTCCGCCGCGGGCAGATCGTCACCGGCACGGTCATCAAGATCGCCGACTTCGGGGTGACCTTCGTGGACATCGGCGGCTTCACCGCGATGATCAACATTCCCGAGCTGTCCTGGCACCGTTTCGATCACCCCTCCGAGGTCGTCGCCGTCGGCCAGGAGATCTCGGCCCAGATCCTCGACGTCGACCTGGTGCGCGAGCGCGTGCCACTGTCCCTGAAGGCCTTGCAGGAGGACCCGATGTCGCCGTTCGCACGGCAGGTCGGCCGGACGGTGACCGGCGCGGTCACCGACTCCGGGGAATGAGCGGCCAGGCCGGCTCGACGACTGCCGTCGGATCCGCGGTACGCCGCAGATAGGCCTGGAGGGAGACCGACTGCTCAGCCGCCGCACGCACCTGAAGGTCATGCAGATCCGCCAGCGGCATCAGGCCCACGGGCTGGTGCTTCTCACCCATGCGCCGCACCACGCGGGCGGCGGCCACGGCATCGGCCCTCGCGTTGTGCGCGTCATCGAGCGACACCCCGTAGTGCGCACACAACGCGTGGAGGGCCCGCTTGCCCTTCCGGTACTTGTCGATGTGCTTGTCGATCACCAGCGGATCGATGACGGGCGAAGGCACACCACCCAGCCGCGCACTGATCGACTCGACCCCGTGCCGCCGACACTCGCGGTCCAGCAGTGACAGGTCGTAGCGTGCGTTCATCACCACCAGAGGCGTCCCCGTGCGCAGCCCCTCGACGACGACCTGCACGATCTCCTCGATGGCCGAAGCAGCCGGCACCCCGTGCTCGCGGGCGTGTTCCGTCGAGATGCCATGGATCGCCGATGCCTGCTCGGGTATGGCTACCCCGGGATTCAGCAGCCAGGTCCGCTCGGCCGAGACGGCCCCGGCCGAATCCAGGCGCACGACCGCCGCCGTCACGATGCGGTCGGTCTCGACGTCGGTGCCCGTGGTCTCCAGGTCGAAGGCCACCAACGGCCCACTGATCCAGCTCATCACGCGGCCCTCGTTCCGGCGTGGGCTGCCGGCCGGCGCCGTGCCTCGCCATGAGACACCCGAGCGGCCCCGACCGTGTCCACGAGCGCGGCCGTGACGATGCGCTCCACGGCCGGGTCGGTGCCCGTGGTCTCCAGGTCGAAGCCGACCAGTGGCTGCTGCCACCAGCTCATCAGGTGTGTCCTTCCGTCCTACCGCTCGAAACAGCCCCTATCATCACCCGACCCACCGACAACCCGACCCACGGGCCGCCCGCTCCCCCTGCCCGGCGGGCCCGGGCTGCTCCTCGGGCCCGAACGCAGGAGCCACCCATGAGCACTGCCCCGAACCTGCCCGGGTGCCCCCTCACCGGCCGGACGAGTCCCACCCGCTGCGGACGATCGGAGACGCGCCAGCGAGGGCGCCGGGCCGTGGGCATCTCGGATGACTACCGGCCGCCAGCCGTCCGGCCTACGGAGGCCTGAGGCCGGTCGCCGACGAATCGTTACTGCCTCAGGCGGCGGGCCTCGGCGAGGACGTCGGCGTCCAGGTCCTCCCGAGTGCGCGTGCCGTAGTCGAGCATGTCGTACTCGT
Source organism: Kitasatospora sp. NPDC034023 (assembly GCF_055575795.1). Classification (NCBI taxonomy): domain Bacteria; kingdom Bacillati; phylum Actinomycetota; class Actinomycetes; order Kitasatosporales; family Streptomycetaceae; genus Kitasatospora; species Kitasatospora sp. NPDC034023. The sequence continues at coordinate 131,916 of NZ_JBVIRY010000016.1, read as the reverse complement.
CGTCGAGGCACGAGAGCGGGTCGGACTCGTCGAGCTGGTGCCCCCAGCGCTGGTGCACGACGCGGGTCAGCTCCCGGGGCGTCAGCTCCCCGTCCAGGCAGCGCGCGGCGAGCGCCCGCAGCGCGGCCTCGTCGGCGGAGCGGCTCCCGTTGGGGTGGAAGTCCAGGCCCTGTTCGGCCAGCGCCGGGGGCAACAGCGCGTCCAGGTCGGTGACGGCGTCGGCGTACTCGCAGGCGGCCAGTTCGCGCAGGGCCGGGCCGTCGAGTCCGACGACCAGGGCCTCGCAGGCCGCGTCGATCACGGTGCGGCCGGTGGCGGCACCGGTGCTCCAGAGGGCTGCCCAGTTCTGGAGCCGGGTGCGCGCCTGCTCCGGGGTGGTCGCGGGGGTGGGTTCGGGGGCCGGGCGGTGCATGTGGACGTCGATCGGGTCCTCGTGGACGACGGTGAAGCCGTGCCGCTCGTACAGCCGCTGGGCGGCGCTGCCTCGCAGGACGACGAGGCGCACCGGCTCTCCGGCGGCGTCGGCCTCGGCGAGGAGCCGGCGCAGCACGGCGGTGCCGAGGCCGCGGCCCTGGAGGTGCGGGGCCAGGTAGAACAGTTCCAGGTGGCGCCCGCCCTGCTCGTCGGGGCGGACGGTGACGGAGCCGGCGAAGGCGCCCTCGACCAGCAGCACGGACGTCCACCTGGTGGAGAAGGAGTCCGCCACCCGCCGGCGGGAGCGGTCCGGGTCCCAGCGGCCGAGGCGTTCCAGGTCGGCGCGCATGACCTGGTCCTTGAGGTCGGTGATGCGTTCGAGGTCGTCGAACGCGGCGGGTTCCAGGGTCCACGCGGGAAGGCTGTTCACGGCCCGCAGTCTGGCAGCCACCGCACCCCGTGGACCAGCGGTTATCTCACGGCGTGGGCCTTGCGGCGTGGGCCTCACGACACGGGCCGGGAGTCCGCCCAGACCCCTTCGAACTCCTCGCGGTAGACCTCCAGCAGTCCCGGCTCGGTGCCGCCGGGCTGCTGGCCGGCGCCGCCGCGCAGTACCAGCGCCGGGGACTCCATGCCGCGGGCGCGGCGCAGGTAGGGCTGGATGACGCCGAGGTCGCGGCCCTGTCGGCGGCCGCCGGCCTGGCCGGTGGTCCGGGGGCCCTCGACCAGGTAGGCGGTGAAGCGCGGGGTCTCGTCGAAGACCCGGATCTCGAAGCCGCCCTGGTCGCGCAGCCGGGCCCGGACCCGCCGTACGTGCATGATGTTCATCTCGATCGAGCGGGACAACTCGTTGCGCCCGAGGCCGAGTTCGCGTTCACGGCGGCGTACCGCGCTGCTCGCCGGGTTGAGGAAGAGCAGCCGGACCCGGCAGCCCTCCCCGGCCAGCCGCACCAGGCGCTTGCCGGTGTAGTTCTGACAGAGCATGCCGAGGCCGATGCCGAGCGCGTCGAGTCGTCGGGCACCGTCCAGGAGGTCCTCCACCGGAAGGTCGCGCTGCAGCCGGACGCGGTCGACGTGCACCGCGACCACGTCCGCGTACCGGCCGGCCACCAGGGACTCCACGACGTCGGCGGGCACCCCGCCCGCGCCGCCGTCCAGGACGGCCAGCAGCCGGGCGGCGGCCCGCTCGGTCTGGGCCAGGACGGTCTGGGTGAGCACCCGGTTGCGGGAGACCACGTGCCGGGCCACTTCCAGCTCGTCCAGGGCGAGTTCGATCTCGCGGCGGTCGGCGAGGTACGGCTCGAAGCAGGGCCAGTGCTGGACCATCAGCTCGCGCAGCTGGGGCAGGGTGAGGAAGACCAGCGGGTCGTCGTCGGCCGGGTCGAGCAGGTAGCCCTTGCGGCGGCTGACCTCGCGCACGGCCCCGGCCCGGTGTGCCCATTCCTCGCCGGCCGGTCCGGCGGCGGCGGTGACCCAGTCCTCGCCGTGGGCGGGGGCGTAGATGGGGTGCAGGACTTCGTCCACCAGGGAGCGCAGCCGCTGTTCGACCAGGTTGAGCCAGACGTAGGCGCGGCCGGACAGCCGCACCCGCTGGTAGGCGTCCTCCCATTCGGCGGCGGACCAGGCCAGTGCGGGTATCTCGACGGGGCCGCTCTGGGCGGGGACCAGCGCGCGGCCGGTCAGGGTGGGGCGCATGACCACCGTGGGCGCCTCGCTGCGGGCCCCGACCCGGTGGGGGCCGTCGGGCCCGGGGCCACGGCCGCCGGCGGGGAACACCATGCGCCACCTCATCTGGTTGCTGCTCGTTCTGCCCCGGGTCCGTCGACTGTCCGCTGACTGTCCGTCGGCAGTGCGCCGGGTCGGCCGGGGCGGCCGGACGATCAAGGGTACTGCCCGCCGCGAGCCGACCGCAGCCGGATGCTCGAGGGCTCCGCCCGCACCACTGGTCCGCACCACCCGCACCACTCTTCACAGGAATGCCCGCCGGACACTCGTTCGGACCAACCCGGGCCGGTTCTCCCGGCCCCCGGGGAAGGGCTCGGGAAGTATGCGGGCTGTGCCGTGCGTCACGGCGCACGAGCACCGCACATGCCCGGCCGCCCGGCCGGGCAGGAGAGCGTCCGAGTCCGGGCAGTCCGTCGGACTTATTGTCGGACCACATGTCAGTTTCCATAGGCAGCAAGGAAGTTGAGGAGTCATGCAGGTCTGGCCTGGTACGCCCTACCCGCTCGGCGCCACCTACGACGGGGCCGGCACCAACTTCGCCGTGTTCTCCGAGAGCGCCGACCGCATCGAGCTGTGCCTGCTCGACGAGGACGGCTCCGAGACCGCCGTCGAACTGCGCGAGACGGACGCCTTCGTCCGGCACGCCTACCTCCCGGGCATCCAGCCCGGCCAGCGCTACGGCTTCCGCGTGCACGGCCCGTACAACCCGGGCCTCGGCCAGCGGCACAACAGCGCCAAGCTGCTCCTGGACCCGTACGCCAAGGCGATGAGCGGGAACATCGACTGGGACGAGTCGGTCTACGGCTACCACTTCGGCGCACCCGAGCGCCGCAACGACCTCGACTCCGCCCCGCACACCATGCACTCGGTGGTGATCAACCCGTACTTCGACTGGGGCACCGACCGCCCGCCGCGCACCGACTACCACCGCACCGTCATCTACGAGGCCCACGTCAAGGGCCTCACCCGGCTGCACCCGGGCATCCCCGAGGAGATCCGCGGCACCTACGCGGGCCTGGCCCACCCGGCGGTGATCGAGCACCTGGCCAAGCTCGGCGTCACCGCGATCGAGCTGATGCCGGTGCACCAGTTCGTCCGCGACCACCGGCTGCGCGACCTCGGCCTGGCCAACTACTGGGGCTACAACACCATCGGCTTCTTCGCCCCGCACTCCTCCTACTCCTCCACCGGCGACCGCGGCCAGCAGGTGCAGGAGTTCAAGTCGATGGTCAAGGCCCTGCACGCGGCCGGGATCGAGGTGATCCTGGACGTCGTCTACAACCACACCGCCGAGGGCAACCACCTCGGCCCGACGCTCTCGCTGCGCGGCCTGGACAACGTCTCCTACTACCGCCTCGCCCAGGACCAGCGCTTCTACGAGGACACCACCGGCACCGGCAACAGCCTGCTGATGCGCAGCCCGCACGTGCTCCAGCTGATCATGGACTCGCTGCGCTACTGGGTCACCGAGATGCACGTGGACGGCTTCAGATTCGACCTCGCCGCCACCCTCGCCCGGCAGTTCCACGAGGTCGACCGGCTCTCCTCGTTCTTCGACCTGGTCCAGCAGGACCCGGTGGTCTCCCAGGCCAAGCTCATCGCCGAGCCCTGGGACCTCGGCGAGGGCGGCTACCAGGTCGGCAACTTCCCGCCGCTGTGGACGGAGTGGAACGGCATGTACCGGGACACCGTGCGCGACCTGTGGCGCGGCGAGAACGCCACCCTCGCCGAGTTCGGCTCCCGGCTCACCGGCTCCTCCGACCTCTACCAGGACGACGGCCGCCGCCCGATCGCCTCCATCAACTTCGTCACCTGCCACGACGGCTTCACCCTGCGCGACCTCGTCTCCTACAACGACAAGCGCAACCAGGCCAACGGCGAGGACAACCGCGACGGCGAATCCTTCAACCGCTCCTGGAACTGCGGCGTCGAGGGCCCCACCACCGACCCGGCCGTCGAGGAACTGCGCGCGCGCCAGCAGCGCAACTTCATCGCCACCCTGATGCTCTCCCAGGGCGTGCCGATGCTCTCCCACGGCGACGAACTCGGCCGCACCCAGCTGGGCAACAACAACACCTACTGCCAGGACAACGAGCTCAGCTGGGTGCACTGGCCCGAGGACGACGGGCCGCAGGCACGGCTGCTGGAGTTCACCCAGGGGATGATCTGGCTGCGCCGCGACCACCCGGTGTTCCGGCGGCGGCGGTTCTTCCACGGGCGGCCGGTGTCGGGGCCGTCGTCGGTGTCCGGGCCGTCGGGGGCCGGGCTGTCAGGGGCCGGGCTGTCAGGGGCCGGGCGGCCGGGCTCCGGACAGTCGGGGTCCGGGCGGCCCGGTGCGGGGGCGCCGGCCTCCGGCGGCTTCGACGACCTCACGGACATCGCCTGGTTCACCCCGACCGGCGAGGAGATGACCAAGCGCAACTGGGGCGCCAGCTACGCCAAGTCGCTGACCGTCTTCCTCAACGGCTACGCGATCTCCGAGCCGGACCGGCGCGGTGGGCGCATCGTCGACGACTCCTTCCTGCTGATGTTCAACGCCCACTTCGAGCCGCTGGAGTTCACCGTGCCCGCCGACCACGGGCAGGAGTGGCAGCTCGTGGTCGACACCGCGCAGGCCCGGCTGCCCGCCCCGGGCACGGGGGCGCGCGTCAAGGCGGGCGACACGCTGTGGCTCATCGACCGCTCACTGATGGTGCTGCAGCGGCCGGCGTAGCGAGACTCCCCGAACGGCGGCGGTCGCCCCTCCGCGACGGTGACGGTGACCGTCCGCGAACGCTGACGGTCACCGTCCGCGAACGGCGGTGGTCACCTGTTCGGGTCAGCAGCGGGTCTTGGCGGCGGGCTCCCCCGGGTACCTATGGAGCTATGACCTCCGCCGCCGAGCCCGCGCAGTCCCGCCCGGCCGCCACCCCTCCCGGCGGCACGCCCACCGCCAGCTACCGCCTCCAGCTCCAGCCCGGCTTCACCCTCCACGACGCCACCGCCGCCGTCCCCTACCTGGCCGCCCTCGGCGTCTCCCACCTGCACCTCTCCCCGCTGCTGGAAGCCGCCCCCGGCTCCAGCCACGGCTACGACACCGTCGACCACACCCGGATCAGCGAGCAGCTCGGCGGCGAGGCCGCGCTGCGCGCACTGGCCGCCGAAGCGCACCGGCACGGACTGCGCCTGATCGCCGACGTGGTGCCCAACCACATGGCCGTGCCCGTCCCGGAGCGGCTCAACCGCCCGCTCTGGCAGGTGCTGCGCGACGGGCCCGACTCGCCGTACGCCCGCTGGTTCGACATCGACTGGACCGCCCAGCCCGGCCCCACCGACGCCCCCGGGCGCGGCCGGGTCCTGCTGCCCCTGCTCGGCGACCGGCTCGGCACCGTCCTGGACCAGCTCACCGTCGACGGCGAGACCCTGCGCTACCACCGGCACGAGCTGCCGCTGCGCCACGGCACCGAGGCCCTGCCGCTGCCCGAGCTGCTCGCCCGCCAGTGGTACCGGCTCGCCTGGTGGCGCCTGGCCCGCACCGAACTCAACTACCGGCGCTTCTTCACCGTCAACGAGCTGATCGCCCTCCGCGTCGAGGACCCCGAGGTGTTCGCCGCCACCCATGCCGTGCTGCTGGGCCTGCACGCCGACGGCGTCCTGGCCGGCTTCCGGATCGACCACCCGGACGGGCTCGCCGACCCGCGCGGCTACCTGCACCGCCTCGCAGCGGCCACCAACCGGGCGGGGGCCACCGGCGGGGCGGCGGGCGCCACCGGCGGGGCGTACGTCGTGGTCGAGAAGATCCTCACCGGCGAGGAGCGGCTGCCCGCGGACTGGCCGGTCGCCGGCACCACCGGCTACGACGCGCTGCGCCGCATCGACGGCGTGCTCACCGACCACGCGGGCGCCTGCCGGCTGGCCGGGGCCTACGAGTCGTTCCTGCGCGACCCCTCCCCGCACGGCGGCCCCGCCCGGGACCTGTGCGAGGACCCGCACCCGGCGATCGCCGCCGCCCGGCGCGGGCGGGCCGACATGACCCGACCGGACGGCGAGCTCGCCGCCGAGGTCGAGCGGCTGGTGCGGATCGCCCTGCGGATCGGCGCCGCCGAGCCCGCGCACGCCGACCACTCACCCTGGCAGCTGCGCGCCTCGCTCGGGCGGCTGCTCACCGGCTACCCCGCCTACCGGCCGTACGCCCGGCCCGGCGAACAGGTGCCCACCGCCTCGGCGCAGCAGCTGCGGGCGGCCCTGGACGGCTCCGCCGACCCCACCGACCGGCTGGTGGCCGCACTGGCGCTCGGCGAGCTGGGGCGCGGCGCTGACCACGACGAGTTCTGCGTGCGCTTCGCCCAGACCGCCGCTGCGGTGGCCGCCAAGGGCGTCGAGGACACCGCCTTCTACCGCTGGAACGCGCTGCCCGGCCTCAACGAGGTCGGCGGCGATCCCGCCCGGCCCGGGCTGCGCCCGGCGGACTTCCACGACTGGTGCCGCCGGCAGGAGCGTGACTGGCCGCACGGCATGACCGTGCTCTCCACCCACGACACCAAGCGCAGCGCCGACGCCCGTGCCCGGCTCGCCGTCCTCGCCGAGCAGCCGGAGGCGTGGGCCGCCGAGGCCGCCGCCTGGTCCACCGCAGCCGGGCTCCCGGCTGTCGGGCCCGGCGCTTCCGGCCTCGACCGCGACGCCGACTGGCTGCTCTGGCACACCCTGGTCGCCGCCTGGCCGATCACCCCGGACCGGCTGGTCGCGGCCCTGCTCAAAGCGGTCCGCGAAGCCAAGCTGCACACCTCCTGGACCGAGCCCGACCCGCGCTACGAGCGGGCGCTGGAGGAGCGGGCCCGCGCCGTCTTCGGCAACCCCGGGCTGCTCCCCCGGATCGAGGGCACGGTGCACGCCCTCGCCCCGTACGCCCGCTCCAACACCCTCGCCGCCGCCCTCCTCCACCTCACCGTGCCGGGCGTGCCCGACCTCTACCAGGGCAGCGAGGAGCCGCTGTACACCCTGGTGGACCCGGACAACCGGGGCGTGGTGGACCTCGGCGCGCTCGCCGTCCGGCTCACCGACTCGGCCACGGCGCGCCCCGGCGACCTCGCCCGCGAGAAGCTGCACCTCACCACCCGCGCACTGCACCTGCGCCGCTCCCGCCCGCTCGGCCCGTACCGGCCGCTGCCCGGCGTGGGCCTCTCCAGCGACCACCTGCTGGCCTTCGCCCGCGGGAACGACGTGGTCACCGCCGTCACCCGGCTGCCGTACGGGCTGGAGCGGGCGGGCGGCTGGCGGGACACCGTGCTGGAGCTGCCACCGGGCGGACCGTGGACGGACGAGCTGACGCTGCGGAGCTTCCCGGCGGGCCCGGTGCCGACCGCCGAGCTGCTGGCGGCCCTGCCGGTGGCGCTGCTGACGAGGAGGGGCTGATGCCGGCCAACGAGGCGCGGGCCGACAAGGCACAGGCCAAGGAGGTGCCGGCCAAGGAGGTTCGGGTCGACGTGGTGCGGGTCGAGGAGGTGCGGGCGTACGAGGTATGGGCGCCCAACGCCGCTTCCCGCGTCCACGTCGAAGTCGACGGCGTGCCGCACGAGTTGGACCGCTGCACCAACCGTGACGGCTGGTGGTCCGGCGAGGCCCCGGCGGGCGACTACGCCTTCCGCCTCGACGGCGGCCCGCCGCTGCCCGACCCCCGTTCGGCGTGGCAGCCGCACGGCCCGGACGGCCCGAGCCGGCCGGTGGACCACGCCGCGTTCCGCTGGTCCCGGACCGGCTGGCGCGGCCGCGCACTGCCCGGAGCGGTGCTGTACGAGCTGCACATCGGCACCTTCACCGCGCGCGGCACCTTCGACGCCGCCGCCGAACACCTGGACCACCTCGTCGAGTTGGGCGTCGACTTCGTCGAGCTGATGCCGGTCTGCCCGTTCCCCGGCAAGCACGGCTGGGGCTACGACGGGGTCTCGCTCTGGGCCGTCCACGAGCCCTACGGCGGCCCCGAGGGGCTCAAGCGCTTCGTCGACACCGCCCACCGCAAGGGCCTCGGTGTGGTGCTGGACGTCGTCCACAACCACCTCGGCCCGTCCGGCAACTACCTGCCGTCCTTCGGGCCGTACTTCACCGACCGGCACCACACCCCGTGGGGCTCCGCGGTGAACCTGGACGCGCCCGGCTCGGACGAAGTCCGCGCGTACCTGATCGGCAGCGCGCTGGCCTGGCTGCGCGACTACCGCATCGACGGCCTGCGGCTGGACGCCGTGCACGCCCTCGCGGACGACCGCGCGGTCCACTTCCTCGAAGAACTCTCGTACGAGGTCCAGAAGTTGGCGGTCGCGACGAACCGCCCGCTGTTCCTGATCGCCGAGTCCGACCTCAACACCCCGCGCACCACCACCCCGCGCGAGGCCGGCGGCCAGGGCCTCGGCGCCCAGTGGAGCGACGACTTCCACCACGCCCTGCACTGCGCGCTCACCGGCGAATCCCAGGGCTACTACGGGGACTTCGCGCGCGAACCGCTCGCCGCCATCGCCAAGACCCTCACCCGGGGCTTCTTCCACGACGGCACCTGGTCCTCCTTCCGCGGCCGCAGCCACGGACGCCCGTTCCCGGCGGGCGAGGGACACCGGCTGCTCGGCTACCTGCAGACCCACGACCAGATCGGCAACCGGGCGCTCGGGGACCGCCTCTCCACCACGCTCTCCCCCGGCCGGCTCGCCTGCGGCGCCGCGCTCGTGCTCACCTCGCCGTTCACCCCCATGCTGTTCATGGGCGAGGAATGGGGCGCCGCCACCCCCTGGCAGTACTTCACCGACCACACCGACCCGGACCTCGCCGAAGCCGTCCGGCAGGGCCGGCGGCGGGAGTTCGCCGAACACGGCTGGGCCGCCGACGCCGTCCCCGACCCGCAGGAGCCCGCCACCGTCCTGCGTTCCGTCCTGGACTGGACCGAGCCCCGGCGCACCCCGCACAACGAACTGCTCATCTGGTACCGGACGTTGATCCGGCTGCGACGCGAACGCCCGGAGCTCGCCGACCCCGACCTCGGCACGGTCCGGGTGGACTTCGACGAGGCGGCGGGCTGGCTGGTGGTACACCGCGGGCCGTACCGGATCGCGGTCAACCTCGGGCCGGCCGAGGCCGCGCTGCCCCTGGGGGCCGCCGGACTCGAGGTGGTCGCGGCCTTCGGCCGAACGGTTCCCGGCGACCCGGCGGCGCCGGACGGCGCGGCGGTGCGGGTCGGGGCGGCGGTGCTGGACGGGGCGGCGGTGCTGGACGGCTCGGCGGTGCGGGTCGGCCCGGACGCGGTGGCCGTGGTCCTGACCGGCTGATCCGCCGGCTGATCCGCGGACTGATCCGACTGGGACCGGCTCACCCCAGGAAGGTGCCGATCCGCTCCCGCAGCGCGGGCGCGTCCAGGCCGTAGGCGGCCAGGTGCTCCGCGATCGAGCCGTAGTGCCGGTGCTCCTCGCGCGGCACGCCGAGGCCCAGCACCCGGTGCGGGCGGTCGGCCAGCGCCTCGTGCGCCTCGTTCGCCGAGGTGCCCGCCAGGTACGGCTCGACCAGCACCACGTCCGCCCGGTCGCCGATCGCCGCACGCAGCCCGGCGGCGTCGAAGGGCCGCACCGTCGCCGCGTACAGCACGGTGACGTCCAGGCCCTCGGTGGCCGCGAGCACCGCGTCCAGCATCGGCCCGACGGCCAGCACCACACCGCGCGAGCCGGTGCGGACGGTGGTGAAGCGGCCCGGCTCGACCGCCACCGGCGCCGCGTTCTGGTGCGCCGAGAGCCGGACGTACACGTTGCGGTCGCCGTCCGCGTAGGCGTGCCGCAGCAGCTGCTCGGCCTCGTCCGGGTGGCCGGGGACGTGGACGGTCCAGTCCGGCAGGGTGTCCAGCAGGGCGACGTCGCCCGGGGACATGTGGGTACGGCCGCCGGCCGGCCAGTCGTAGGAGCCGGCCGCGCTGACCAGGACCGCGCCGACGCCCTGGTGGATCAGGTCCAGCTTGACCTGCTCGAAGGGCCGTTCGATCAGGAAGCTGGCGAAGGTGTGGGCGATCGGACGCATCCCGGTGAGCGCGAGGCCGCCCGCGGCGCCGATCAGCAGCTGCTCCCGGATGCCGACGTTGACCACCCGGTCGGGATGGCGCTCCTGGGCCGGGGTGAAGGCGGCCGCGGTGATGTCGGCGAGCACCACGGCCAGCCGGGGGTCCTCGTCCAGCAGGCGGGTGGTGACGTCGACGAAGCGGTCGCGCATGGTGTCCATCGGTGGGGTTCCCTTCGGGTTCTTGCAGTCTTGGCGTGCGTGCGGCACGTACGTGCCGCACGTGCAGTACGGGGTGGCTGTGGGCGCCGGTGGGGGCTCAGTAGCCCTTGGGCTCCACCCGGGCGACCACCACGTGCGGGCGGCCCGGGTGTTCGGCGGTGTAGGCCCGGTACAGCGCCTCGTGGTCGCGTCCGTCCACCGTCGCGGTGGACCAGCCCTCGGCCGCGAAGCGCTGGGCGACGCCGCCCCGCCAGCCGTGCGTGGCCGAGGAGTTGTCGATCACCACCACGTGCAGCCGGTCCAGCCCGTACGCCCCGGCGAAGGCCACCGCCTCGTGGTTGGAGCCCTCGTCGAACTCGGCGTCGCCGACCAGCACCCACACCGCCGGGTCGGCCAGGCCCTGCGCCCGCAGACCGAGCGCCGTGCCGACGGCCAGCGGCAGGCCGTGCCCGAGCGAGCCGGAGGAGATCTCCACGCCGGGGACCAGCGTGCGGTCCGGGTGGTGGCCGAGCGGCGAGTCGTAGCCGCCGAAGCTCGCCAGCACCTCGGGGTCGATGAAGCCCTTCGCCGCCAGCACCGCGTAGTACGCCATCGGGCCGTGGCCCTTGGAGAGCAGGAAGCGGTCACGGTCCTGGTCCTCGGCGGTGGCCGGGGTGACGCGCAGGACCCGGTCGTACAGCACCCAGAGCGCGTCCAGCGTGGAGGTGGCGGCCGGGCCGTGCTTCTCGTCGCCGGTCATCAGGCCCATCAGGGCCGACAGGTCCTCGAACCGGGCCTGGGGGAGAGCCTCGGCCTTGGTCTCGGTCACGGTTTCCGCGGGTGCGTTGATCACTGCGTTCGTCGTCATGACCACGATGGTGCAACTTAAAGCCAGCTTGAGGTCAAGCGGCTACAGTGGGCTCCCATGACCGCCCATCCCGACGGCCGCCGCGCCCCCGGTCCGCACCACAGCGACCTGCTCACCATCGGTCAACTCGCCGACCGCAGCGGCCTCGCCGCATCAGCGCTGCGCTACTACGAGACCCTCGGCCTGATCCACGCCACCCGCACCGCCGGCGGTCAACGCCGCTACACCCGCGGCACCCTGCGCCGGATCGCGTTCATCCGCGCCGCCCAGCGGGTCGGCCTCTCCCTGGACGAGGCGAGGGTCGCCCTCGACCGCCTCCCCGATCGCCCGGCGCCCAGCCGCGCCGAGTGGGGCCGGGTCGCCGAGTCCTGGCAGAGCCGCATCGACGAGCAGATCGCCGAACTCGAACGGCTGAAGGGCAAGTTGTCCGGCTGCATCGGCTGCGGCTGCCTCTCGCTGTCCCGCTGCGCCCTCTACAACGCCGGCGACCGCGCCGGAGAGACCGGCCCCGGCGCCCGCTACCTGCTCACCCGCGACCCGGCCGCCGGGCCCGAGCCGGTCTCGCCGACCGCCGACGACTGCGGCGCCGGGTGACGAGAGGCGACTGCGGCGCCGAGTGACGAGAGGGTGAGATCGGGTGAAAACGGTTTGGCGCGGCGGCCCCGCCCCGCCTACCGTGCGCCCATGCTGCCCCTGGTGGAGACGGACGAGGACTGGGACGCGGTCGTCCCCGACGAAGCGGTGATGCGCCCCGGCGCGGAGGTCCTCTGCGCCCGGCTCGGCGTCGGCGGCCTGCCGCTGGAACGCTTCGCGGAGGGCTCCGTCCCGGTCTACGCCGTCGGCGACGAGCACGTCCTCAAGCTGTTCCCCGCCCCCAGCGCCCAGGACGGCCGCACCGAGGAGCGCGTCCTCGGCCACCTCCGGGGAGCGCTGCCGATCCCCACCCCGGAGGTCCGGGCGGCCGGCGCGTACGTCAACGGCTGGCACTACGTCCTGATGTCCCGGCTGCCCGGCGAGGGCCTCGCGCCCGCCTGGCCGCGCATCCCGCGGCCCGACCGCGAACGGATCGCCCACGACTGCGGCGAGGCGCTCGCCGCCCTGCACGCCCTCGACCCGGAACCGCTCGCAGACGCGCTCGGCCCGGGTGACTGGTCCGCCTTCCTAGCCCGACAGCGGGCCGGCGCCGTCACCCGGCAGCGCGAGCGCGGCCTGCCGGAGGCCTGGGCGGAGCAGATCCCCGACTTCCTCGCCGCCGCCCCGCTCCCGGCGGCTCCCGGACGCGCCCTGCTGCACACCGAGTTCATGCGCGAGCACCTGCTCACCGACCCGGCCGCCGGCTGGCGCCTCACCGGCCTGTTCGACTTCGAGCCCGCGATGATCGGCGACCCGGCCTACGACCTGGTCGCCGTCGGCCTCTTCACCACCCGCGCCGACCCGGGGTTGCTGGGCCGACTGCTGGCCGCGTACGGCCGCCCCTTCGACCCCCGCCTGCTGATGGCGTACACGCTGCTCCACGTCTACAGCAATCTGCCGTGGTACCTACGGGAGTTGAAGCCGGCGGCGAGCACCCTGGACGACCTCGCCGAGGAATGGTTCGGAGTGGGTCAGGGCTTCGGATCGGTGCGCAGCAGGCTGTAGACGACCCCGTCCCGCCACTCGCCGTCCCGGAAGGTGGCGCCGCGCCGCACGCCCTCGCGGGTGAAGCCGGCCTTCTCCAGGGCGCGCTGCTCGGCACGGTTGGTGACCTCGGTGTCCGCCTCCAGCCGCATCACCGTCGTGTGCGCGAACAGGTACCGTGCCAGCTGCCGTTGGGCCTCGGTGCCGATGCCCCGGCCGCACAGCTCCGCGCGGAGCTGGATGCCGATGTTCCAGTAGTACGTGTTGGGCCCGGCGTTCACCCGGCGCCAGGAGACGAAGCCCGCGAACTCGCCCCCGGCCCGGACCGCCAGCGCCGACTGCTCGTCGGAGAACAGGCCGTTCTCGGCCCAGAGCCGGCGGAACCGGCCGGGGTCACGCCAGCCGAACCACTGGAACGGCGCCAGCTGTTCGGGCCCGGCGACCAGCGCGTCCAGCTGCGGAAGGTCGGTCTCGGCGATCGGGCTGAGGGCGATCGGTTCGTCGGTCATACCGACCCCAACGGCCCTCACCCGTACGCCGGTTCCTCAGAGCGCGGGCCGGGGGTCGGTGCGCAGCAGGCTGTAGAGCACCACGTCGCGCCATTCGCCGTCGCGGAAGGTCTGCGCCCGCTGCACGCCCTCGCGGGTGAAGCCGACCTTTTCCAGCACTCGCTGCTCGGCACGGTTGGTGGACTCGGTCTCCGCCTCCAGCCGTATCACCGGCGAATGCGCGAACAGGTAGTCGACGAACAGCCGATGGGCCCCGGTGCCGATGGGCCCGGGTGCCGATGCCCCGGCCGCGCGCCCCGGGCAGCAACTGCGCGCCCAGGTTCCAGTACGGGGCGGCCGGGGACGAGCCCTCACCGGAATTCCCTGTACTGCGCCTGGCATCACGTCCGGATCGAGCGGGCGATCCGGAATCCCACGTCGTCGATCCCCAGCGTCGGGTGGCTGCGGCGGCGGACGGAGGCGCGGCAGCTCCAGTGCTCGTCGAACCAGCCGCCGCCGCGCAGGACCCGGTAGCTGCCGTACACCTCGGGGTCGTACAGGTCCCAGCACCACTCCCACACGTTGCCGAGAAGGTCGTACAACCCGTAGGCGTTCGGGAGGAGTTCGCCCACCGCGTGCGGGCGCTCGCCGGAGTTCGCGCGGTGCCAGGCGATCTCGTCCAGCGGGCCGTAGCGCGGGCCGTCCGTACCGGCCCGGCAGGCGTGCTCCCACTCGGCCTCGGTGGGCAGCCGGTAGCCGTCGGCGGCGTGGTCCCAGACCACGTCCTCGCCGTCCGACCGGTAGGCGGGGGCGAGGCCTTCGCGGCGGGAGAGCTCGTTGCAGTAGCGAACGGCGTCGTGCCACGACACGCTGTGCGCGGGGCGGCGGTCGGCGGCCACGCCCTCGTACTGCTCACGGGTGACCGGACAGGCCGCCAGCTCGAACGACGCCACGTCGACGGCCCAACTACGCTGGGTGCGACGGTCGGAGAGCGTGACCCGGCCGGACGGTACGGTGATCATCCGGCGATCCTACGGCCTGCTTCCGCGCAGCAGATCGACTGCGCCGCGCTCCGCGAGTTCCTCCGCGTGCGGCGGCAGCGGCGCCCCAACGTTCAGCGGGTGGCGCACCACGGCGAGCGGGAGCCCGATGGCGGCGAGCCTGACCCGGTCGACGTCCAGGGGCGTCGTGGCACCCGCCCGCTCGGCCAGCGCGGCGAGCGCCCCCAGCACCCTCCGACCGCCCTCCCGCTCGCGCCGCAGGTGCTCCTCGGACCACTCGGCCTTGCCGAAGGCCTCCGCGCCGTGCAGCAGCACGACGGCGCGCTCGCGGTTGGCCCGGCACCAGGCGACGACCTGCCGGGCGACCGCGCCGGCCGCCAGCTGCGGTTCGGGGTGCGCGTCGAAGGCGGGCAGGCAGTCGGCCTGGAACTCCGCCACCGTCCGCAGCCACAACTCGGCCAGCAGCGCCGCCCGTTGAGGGAAGCGGTGGTACACGGAGCCGTTGGGCGCACCACTCTCCCGGGCGACGGCGGACATCGTGACGGCGGCCGGTCCGCCGGCGGCCGCGAGTCGGACGGCGGCGTCGAGGAGGGCGGATTCGTCGTGGCGGGGTGGCCTGGGCATGTAGTGGAGAGTACTCTCCATTTCAATTGGAGAGAGTCATCCAAAACCAGGGGAGGCCCCGGCATGGCCGTGCTCAACATCCACGAACGCACCGTCCCGGCACCGGCGGAGACCGTCGGCGCCCTCATCGACGGCCTCGCCGGCCCGGACGACCTGCTCTGGCCGGGGTCCGCCTGGCCCCGGATGCGCCTCGACGGCCCGCTCGCCGTCGGCGCCGCCGGAGGGCACGGCCCGATCCGCTACACCGTCGTCGGGTACGCGCCCGGCCGGTGGGTGCGCTTCCGCTTCGACGGCCCGCGCGGCTTCGACGGCTACCACGAGTTCACCGTCCACCCGGCGGGCGGGGCCGCCGTGCTGCGGCACACCATCGCGATGCGACTGAGCGGCTCCGGCAGGCTCGCCTGGCCCCTGGCGATCCGCCGGCTGCACGACGCCCTGATCGAGGACAGCCTGGACCGCGCGGTGCGGGCCTGCGGCGGCACCCTCGCCCGACCCGCCCGCTGGAGCCCGTACGTCCGCCTGCTGCGCCGGCTTCGGCAGCGGTGAACCACTGGCGCCCACCCCACCTCGCGCCCGAGGATTGGCCTGTTGTGACGGGACGTCAGGAGGGAAGCCGGCCATGGCGGAGACGAAGGTCAGCACGGTGGTGGAGGCCCCGGCCGAGCGGGTGTGGGAGCTGATCGGGAGCTTCCACGGCCTCGGCGGCTGGCACCCGGAGCTGCCCGAGAGCACCCTCGGAAGCGAGCTGACGGGCAACGCGATAGGCGCGGTGCGGGTGTTCGAGTTCGACGGCACCGTGCTGCGCGAGACCCTGCTCGGCTACGACCAGGACGCGCGCAGCTACACGTACAGCTTCCCCGACGGGACGTTCCACCTCGACGGCTACCGGGCGACGCTCAGGGTCACCCCGGTCACCGAGCTGGGCGCCAGCTTCGTGGAGTGGAACGCGGCGTACGACGTCGAGGCCGAGCACCGGAAGGAGTCGGGCGATCTGGTGCACGGCGTCTTCGCGTCCGGCCTCGCCGCCCTGCGCGAGCGCTTCGCGGGCTGACCCTCAGATCGGGAGCGCCCACAGCTCGACGGACGACCAGCCGGCCACCGCGGCCGCCGCGCACCCCCAGGCAACCACAGCGGCCCGGCGACCGCGGGCGCGGCCGCGGGCCCGCTGGAAGGCCGCGACCAGGCCGGCGATCGCGGTGACCGGCAGAGCGAGGAAGGCCAGGTACAGGGGCCAGCTCTCGATCGCCACCGCGAACAGGATGCCGACGAGACCCGAAGGGATCGACGCCGCCGCGACGACCATCCCGGCGGCCGCGCAAGCGACCCGGAAACGCTTCGGGTCGCGGAAGAAGGGCGGCACGGCACAGGCGACGACGCAGAGCAGCCCGGCCGCGTACAGGAACACTCCGGCCGTACCGAACCCGTCCGCGATGGCGACCACCGGCAGCAGGAACACGACGACGCCAAGGGCGGACAGCCACCGGGCACTCAGCGGCACCGCATCCATGGCTCCCCCTGCACGCACCTGAACTTTTGAACGTGTTCGAACCTAGCATGCAGGGGGTCATCCGGGACGCCACTATCCCGGTGGCCGCCGCTCGCCCGCGATCCCGGCCAGGACACGGCGCCGAACGGCCGCCGATGCCTCGGGCAGCCAGCACGCCAACTCGGCCTCAAGGCGGCGCCGTTCGGCGCGGAAGAGTCGAGCAAGGCGACTGCGGGAGCAGTGCAGGAACCACCAGTCCCGGATCCGGTCGATCACGCGGGCTCCCCGGAGGGGTTCGCCCAGCGGATGCGGACTTCGCGGTCGCCGACCGGGAGGACGAGGACGGGGTCGGCGGCGAGGTCCCGGATCACGTCGCGCTTGGCGCAGGGGCCGGTGAGGCGGCGCTCCAGGGCGTGGTGCTGGGATCGGGGCATCGGGACGAAGCAAATCGAGGCCCAGATCTTCTCCAACGCGTCGGCACTGAGGGTGACGACGACCGGCAGCTTGACACCCGGGATGTCGATGACGATGTCGTGATCGGCCCTCACGCGGCCACCTCACACCAGACGATCTTGCCCCTGGGCTTGCGCGGGCAGCAGCCCCAGCGCTTGGCGACGGACGTCACGAGGTGCAGCCCGCGCCCGGCCTTGGAGGCGAGGCCGGGCGCGGAGAGGACGGGCACGCGGTCCCGCCGGGCGTCGTGCACCTCGATCCGGAGGCGGGTCGAGTCGACGTCGAGCGAGAGGTAGATGAGGTAGCCGGGCGGCGTCCCGTGCAGGACGGCATTGGTGACCAGCTCCGAGACGACGAGCAGCCCGGAGTCCTGGAAGCGCTCCCCGTCCGGGACGGAGGAGAGGAGAGCGAAGAGGCGGCGACGGGCCTCGGCGGGAGCACGGCGGCTGCGCGGCAGCCAGATGGTGGAGGTCTTTCGAGACATGGCGAAGACACCTTCCAAGCACATGAGTGGAGAAGGCCGGGCGGCCGATTCGACGGCCCGTGCACGTCCGACACGAAGCGCCCATGAGAATGCGCCGTAGCCATACGCCATGCATGTCACACACAGCCAGCGCTCTGTTACTCACAGCATGGAGCATATTGAAGGCTCGACGCAAGGCATGCCGTTGAAATATGAAAACTTTCAGATTCGATGGCAAGGTGCACCCTCTGCGCTTCAGTCGATGGTGGCGAACCGTCACCACTCGCATGCACACTGGTCCCTGAACGTTCTGGAGGGGTTACGTAGATGGCAGTCGCAGTACCAGCCGTGCGATACCGCCGCATCGCTGCCGAGCTGAGGAGACTCCGCGAGCTGAAGAACCTCTCAGCGGAGGAGGTGGCCGCCCAGGTCGAGGGCATCAACCTGGTGAAGCTCAGCAGGTACGAGAACGCCCGCGTCCAGCTGAAGCCCGATGTCGTCCGGGCGTTGCTCGACTTCTACGAGTGCGACGAGGAGCTCAAGGAGGTCCTCGTCGAGATCCTCCGAGACAAGCGCCGCCCCGGCTGGATGGCGGGCTACGAGCAGCTGAACCCGCTCTACACGGATCTGATCCGCCTCGAAGAGACGGCGGTAGGCAACAAGTCGTACGAGTCCGCCTACATCCCCGGACTGCTTCAGACCCGCCAGTACGCTCACGCCATCATCGCCAGTGGCGTGATAAACAAGCCCAGCGTCGAAGAGCGTGTCGAAGTCCGGATCAACAGGCAGTCCGTCCTCACTCGATCCGAGAACCCGCTGAAGCTATGGGCCGTGATCCATGAGGCAGCCCTGACCATGACTGCCGCCCCGGGCGTGATGGCCGACCAGTTGGACAAGCTGCTCCAGTTCAGCCAACTCCCCAACATCAAGGTCCAGATCATGCCGGCCATGGCTCCGCCGCACCCCGGAATGACCGGGCCGTTCGCACTCCTGGAGTTTCGGCAACGCGATCTCGACTTGGTTCTGCTCAGCGGAATGCTCAGCAGTGACTGGGTGGAGGATCCGGACCAAGTCGATATCTATCGAGCGGCGTTCGACGAAATCATGGCAACCGCCCTGTCCCTCGACGAGTCGCGCAACCTCATCACACAGAAGAGAGACACGCTCAAGTGACCCACTTCCCTGTCGCCTCCGCACTCCCCGTGCAGTGGAAGAAGGCAACTGCCAGCAACCCGAACGACAACTGCGTCGAGGTGGCCGACGGCATCACCGGCATCATCCCGGTCCGCGACAGCAAGGACCCCCACGGCCCGGCCCTCACCTTCACCCCCGAGGCCTGGCAGTCCTTCCTCGCCGGCATCCGCTCCGACGACTTCCCGACCACCCCCTGACGCACTTCCACCGGGCGGCCCCGCGCACCACGCGGGGCCGCCCACTGCGCCGCTATGCACAGGAGGCACGGCCAGGTCAGAAGCGCCGAGCAATGCTCACGACCTGTGGACCGGGTTCCGGGAGGGCACGCAGAAGGCGTACCTTCCCGAATGATCCTTTGATGGTCTCCGAGTAGGCCCGCGTTGCAGCGCGGGTCGGGAAGGCATGCCCGTGCTCAGCGTAGTCAACGCCCACGGCTCCACCGAGTCCGGCTCCCTGATCGACGAGATCGTCCGCGAAGGCGCCCGCCGGGTGCTGGCAGCCACCCCTGGAAGGGGAAGTCAACCAGTACGTAGTTGAGTTGGCCGCTGAGACCGACCAGCGGGAGCATCGTCTGATGGTCCGCAACGGCCACCACGAGCCGCGAACCGTGACCACCGCAGCCGGACCGATCGAGGTGCGGGCCCCGCGCGTGAACGACAAGCGGGTGGACGGGACGACCGGCGAGCGCAAGCGGTTCTCCTCGAAGATCCTCGCGCCGTGGTGCCGCAAGTCGCCCAAGGGAAGCAAGGTGCTGCCGCTGCTCTACCTGCACGGCCTATCCTCAGGCGACTTCGTGCCCGCGCTGGAGCAGTTCCTCGGCTCGACCGCCGGGCTCTCGTCGGCCACGGTCACCAGGTTGACGAAGCAGTGGGGCAACGACCACACCGCCTTCCAGGCCCGCGAGCTGTCGGAGCGCGACTTCGTCTACGTGTGGGCCGACGGAGTGCACACCAAGGTGAGGCTCGGCCAGGACCATTCGTGCGTCCTGGTCCTGCTCGGCGTCCGCGTCGACGGCACCAAGGAACTGATCGCACTCGCCGAGGGGCTACGCGAGTCCACCGAGTCGTGGGCTGACCTGCTCCGCGGCTGCCGCCGACGCGGCATGCGCGACCCCGAACTGGTCGTCAGCGACGGCGCAATGGGCCTATGGCGAGCCCTGGCCGAGGTGTTCCCCGCTGCCCGCCATCAGCGCTGCTGGGTCCACAAGGCCCGGAATGTCACGAACGCCCTGCCAAAAATCCGCGCAGCCCGGCGCGACAAGGCGATGCAGGAGATCTACAACGCCGAGGACCGCGCCCACGCCGAGAAGGCTATCGAGGCGTTCGCGCGCACCTACGGCACCAAGTGGCCCAAGGTCATCGCGAAGATCGCCGAAGACACCGAGGAGCTTCTGGCGTTCTACGACTTCCCCGCAGAGCACTGGATCCACCTGCGGACCACGAATCCCATCGAGTCGACGTTCTCCACCGTCAAGCTCCGCACCAAGGTCACTCGCGGAGCAGGCAGCCCCCGCCGCCGCGCTCGCGATGGTCCTCAAGCTCGTCGAGTCCGCCCAGGAACGCTGGCGCGCGCTCACCGGCGCCCACCTCGTCGCGCTCGTCCGCGCCGGCGCTCGGTTCGAGAATGGCGTCCTGGTCGAGCGAAAGGAGCAGGCCGCATGACCTGGTCGAAGGACTACGCCAGCTGCCGGATCTATCTGCGGGGCGGCAACCGCCAGTCCGTGACGGATGCCGTCGCGGCTACTCTCGGAGCCCAGGCCGACGGTCACCACACAGTCCAAGCGGGCCAGATGCTCTTCGAAATCCGAAGGAACCCGGACGGCGGGCTGACCGCCGACTTCATCGGGTGGCCGTTCAAGATCGAGGCAGAGGCCGACGAACCCGGACCCGCCTTCATCGAAGCGGTGTCACAAGTTCTCAGCGCTGCCTGGAACCACGGCTTCGACGCCGTTGCCGCCTGCGACTTTGAGGACGAGCTCCCGGACCTCGGCGGACTCCCGCACCACCGCTGACTGACCCACCCACCCCGGATCCACAGGGGCGTCCCCGCGGGGCGAGCTGACATTGCGCTGCCGCTTCGCTGCGGTGGCGCGGTCGGCAAGGTGGTGTGATGGGGCTGCTGCCTGCCCATCAGGCGGGGGTGTAGCCGCGGTTGTGGATGTGGTCGTGGGTGAGGTGGGTGAAGGCGCGGGCGGCGGCGCTCTGGTAGGCGTTTTCGCGCTGGAGGAGGGCGACGGTGCGGGCGGGGAGGGCGGGTTCGAGGGGGATGGGGGTGAGGTGGGGGTGGTCGTGGGTGATGGCGTCGGGCAGGACGGTGGCCAGGGTGGTGCGCTGGACGATTTCGGTCAGGGCCTGGATGGAGTTGGCTTCCACCGCGATGCGCGGCTGCACCTTGTGGGTGGTGAAGTAGGCGTCGATGTGGACTCGGGTGGCGAAGTCGCCGCTCAATAGGGCGAGTCGGCGTTCGGTGAGGGTCCGTACGGGCAGTGGTTCCCGTTCGCCCGTGTCGGGCCGGTCGGCGCCGGTGACGAGGCTGAGGGTCTCGGTGAACAGGGCGGTGGCGGTGATGCCGGGCAGGTGGGGGCCGTGGAAGGCGATGCCGAGGTCGAGGTCGTCGGCCAGCAGGCCGGCTTCGATGCGGTCCTGGGTCATTTCCCTGACGTCCAGGGTGATGCCGGGGTGGCGGGTGTGGAGTTCGGCGGCGAGGGGGCCGATGAGGTAGGCGGTGAAGGTGGGGGTGAGGGCCAGGCGGAGGTGGCCGCGGGAGAGGTCGGCGACGTCCAGGACGGCGCGTTCGGCCGCCGCCAGGTCACGCAGGGCCCGGCGGGCGTAGTGCACGTAGGTCTCACCGGCGTCGGTGAGACGTACGGTGCGGCCGGTGCGGTCCAGCAGCTGGGCGCCGACGGTGCGCTCGAGCTGCTTGATCTGCTGGGAGAGGGTGGGCTGGGAGATGCGCAGGTCCTCGGCGGCGCGGGTGAAGTTCGCGTGCTCGGCGACCGCGAGCAGGTACCGCAGGTGACGGAGTTCCAAAGCCATACCCACAACTATAGATGGCATCGATTACTGGCATCGATATTGAGTCTTGGACGCTATAGGCACTGGTCGTGCATGGTGGATCTCGTCAGCCCCACGGGGGCCGGCAGCCACCGAAGGGAGTGACCATGCACAACCTCACCGAGCGCGTCGCGCGTTTCAGGCGGGATGTCTTCCCGGCCAAGGCGGAGCTCTTCGCGCGCCTGGCGACCACTCACCGGCCGACGACGCTGTTCATCAGCTGTTCCGACGCCCGTGTGGTGCCCGAGCTGATCACCGGCTCCGAGCCGGGCGAGCTGTTCGTCATCCGCACCGCCGGAAACCTGGTGCCCGCCTACTCGCCCGGCATCGACGGCATCGCGGCCAGCATCGAGTACGCGGTCGCCGCCCTGGGCGTCAGCGACATCGTCATCTGCGGCCACTCCGCCTGCGGCGCGATGACCGCCCTGGCCGACAGCCACGACATGGGCGCCCTGCCGACGACCGCCGACTGGCTGCGCCACGCGGATGCCGCACGGGCCCGCACCACCACGGCCGGGGTCGACGCACTCGTACGCAGCAACGTCCGCGCCCAGCTGGCGAACCTGGTCACCCACCCGTCGGTGGCCCGCGCCCTGGCACAGGGCACGGTCACGCTGCACGGCTGGTGCTACGACATCGGCAGCGGCACCGTCGAGGAACTCGACGTCGTGAACCCCTTCGCCACCGCAGCCTGACCCCCTTCCCGCCGATTTCCCCCCAGCTTCACCCTTCTCGAAAGGAAACCCTTCTCATGGTGCACGCCCAGTTCGACAACACCGCCCGTCAGGCCCTGGCCGCCAAGGCCGTCGACGCCAAGGTGCGCAAGGACCTCACCTGGCAGCAGATCGCCGACGCCGCGGGCCTGTCGGTCGCCTTCGTCACCGCCGCCGTCCTCGGCCAGCACCCGCTGCCGGAGCAGTCCGCCAAGGCGGTCACCGAACTGCTGGGTCTGGACGCCGACGAAGCGACGGTGCTGCAGACCATCCCGATGCGCGGCTCCATCCCCGGTGGCATCCCCACCGACCCGACGATCTACCGCTTCTACGAGATGCTCCAGGTCTACGGCACCACGCTCAAGGCCCTGGTCCACGAGCAGCTCGGGGACGGCATCATCTCCGCGATCAACTTCAAGCTCGACTTCAAGACGGTCGAAGACCCCGAGGGCGGCAAGCGCGCCGTCATCACCCTGGACGGCAAGTACCTGCCGACCAAGCCCTTCTGATCCGGCCGGTCCGGAAACCAGCCCCGGGGGCGGGCCCACGGCGACGGCGCCGCCGGCCCGCCCCGGCCCCCTTCATCTCCGCCTCGCCAGCGGGCGGCCGCGTCCGCCCTCCCCGGGAGGAATCCTCATGGACTTCGAACAGCGCACCATCGACATCGCCCGCAAGAACGTCGAAGAGGGCGGCCGCCCGTTCGCGACCGTCATCGTCAAGGACGGCGAGATCCTCGCCGAGTCCCCGAACCTGGTCGCGCAGACCAGCGACCCGACCGCGCACGCCGAGATCCTCGCCATCCGCGACGCCTGCACAAAGCTGGGCACCGAACACCTCACCGGCACCACCATCTACGTGCTGGCCCACCCCTGCCCGATGTGCCTGGGCTCGCTGTACTACTGCTCACCGGACGAGGTCGTCTTCCTCACCACCCGCGATGCTTACGAACCGCACTACGTCGACGACCGCAAGTACTTCGAACTCGACACCTTCTACGGCGAGTTCGCCAAGGACTGCACCGAGCGCCGCCTGCCCATGCGCTACGAGGAGCGCGACGCCGCGGTGGACGTGTACAGGCTGTGGCAGGAACGCAACGGCGGCGTGCGGCACGTGGCCGGCGCCCCCACCGCCTCCTCTGCAAGCAGCCACGATGCCTGATGTGATCGAGAAGGTGGCATGGATCCGGCTGGACGAGGGCCGGCTGCTGGCCACCCGCACCCGCGGCCGCGAGGTGTTCTACCTGCCCGGCGGCAAGCCGGAACCCGGCGAAACCCATGAACAGGCCCTCGTCCGAGAGATCGCCGAGGAACTCGGCGTCACCCTGGACGCGGCCACCCTCACACCCCTGCTGCTCGTGGAAGCCCCCGCCGACGGCAAACCGGCGGGCACGGTGGTGCGCACCTTCTGCTACGCCGCCGACGGCGCGGGTGAGCCCGCGCCCTGCAGCGAGATCGCCGAGATCACCTACCTCACCCACGGCGACCACCCGCGCGCCAGCCCCGCCGCCCGGGAGGTCCTGGACCGACTGGCCGCCACCGGCGAACTCCTGCGTTGGTAGCCAGCCTCCGGAGCACGCCTGAAAGATCTACTGGTGAGGTCGCGTATTCAACTGTCGCCAGTTCCCTTGCTGTCCAGCCGGATGGTGACCGTAGGTGGTCACCGACGCTTCCTGGCTCCTGGTTCATCCGGTTCGGACAAGTCTCGGCGATCCGATCACGGCCATGTGTTCGTCCTGCAATGCTTTTCCCTGGAGCCGTTGCCCCAGGGAAAAGCAACGCCGCCGGCATCAGTCCGGAGGCGGGCCCCTCTGCCCGTCGGGCCGCCATCGCCACCGGCCCGTTCCCACTCCGCTCCAGCGCGCCCTGGCCGGCCCTTCAAGCCCCGTTGCGGGCGGTCCTGCGCGCTCCTACGCAAGACCGCCCCACGGCCGCCGAACTCGCCGTCGTCCCGGAGCGGCCTTGATCAAAGCGTTACGCCACCGCCACTTCGAGGCCTCCCGCCGCCGCGCAGAAACGGCTCTTCCCGGCCTGCGGTGGGCGCGCCGCCGCACGCCGGTCCGGCGCCGAACCACCCGTTCCCACGGCTGCAGCCAGCGCCCCAACTGGCCATTCACCAAGGCATTTTGCGTCGCTCGCAGCCGCCCACCGAACCGCCTACGCTCGGCTGCATGAACCGCACGATCCGCACCACCGAGGACGTTCTCGCCCTCCTTGACGGGCTCTTCCCGCCGGCCGAGCCCTTCTGGGACCGCTTCTACGCGGACCGGTCCGCCGGGCGTCCGTTCTTCGCGCCCGAGCCGGACGAGAACCTGGTCTCCTACCTGGATCGCGGCCTGGTCGCGGCCCCTGCCCGCGCGCTCGATCTCGGCTGCGGGCCCGGCCGGAACGCGATCCACCTGGCAGCGGCCGGCTTCGATGTCGATGCCGTCGACCTGTCCTCCGCCGCCGTCGCCTGGGCC
Source organism: Kitasatospora sp. NPDC034023 (assembly GCF_055575795.1). NCBI lineage: Bacteria > Bacillati > Actinomycetota > Actinomycetes > Kitasatosporales > Streptomycetaceae > Kitasatospora > Kitasatospora sp. NPDC034023. The sequence goes on along the minus strand of NZ_JBVIRY010000016.1, from coordinate 107,160 downwards.
GGGGAGCGCGCCCGCGAGGCCGGGGTCGGTGCCAATCCGCGCTTCCACCGGGCGAGCATCTTCGACGCCGAACTCCCGTACGCCCACTACGATCTGGTCTACGACTCCGGCTGCCTGCACCACCTCCCGCCGCACCGCCGGGTCAGCTACCTCGCCCTCCTGGACCGTGTCCTCGCGCCTGGCGGGTACTTCGCCGTCACGGCGTTCGCCGCCGGGGCGATGGGCTCGGAGCGGCCGGACGAGGAGCTGTACCGGCTCGGCGCCCTGGAGGGCGGCCTGGCCTACTCACCGGACGAACTGCGCTCCCTCTTCCAGGACTTCGCCCCGGTGGAGGTCCGCCCGATGGCCGCCCAGCCGGCCGACTCCCCACTCTTCGGCGTCCCCTTCCTCCTCACAGCTCTCTTCCAGCGAGCTGTCAGTCTTTAACCGGTCTCTCATCCTCCGCGCCTAGCCTCCGACCGCATGAACGTCTCCCTGCTCGACGGCTGGTTCCCGTGGACGGTCCAGGCCGTGGCCCTCGCGCTGTTCCTGGGCACGCTGGTCCGGCGGGACCGGGCGTGGCGGGTGAGGTGGGGGCCGATCGCGCTCGGGACGGCGCTGGTGGTCACCGCGGTCGCCGCCGTGGCCGTGCTCACCCTGGCCGGGATCACCGATCCGATCCCGTACGGGGTGTGGCTGTGGTGCGGGGTGGCGGTCGCCGCGGTGTGCGTGCTCGGGTTCGGCTGGCGCGGCGCGCGGTGGTGGCGGCGGGCTCTGGCGGCGCCGACGGCCGTGCTGGCGCTGTTCTGCGCCGCGAACAGCGTGAACATCGCCACCGGCTACTACCCGACGCTGGGCGACGCGGTCGGCGAGCTGAGCGGGCAGCCGCTGCCGGACCAGATCACGCTGGCCGAACTCGCCTCGATCCACGGGAAGACGAAGACCGGCCGCATCGTCCAGGTCGACATACCGGACACCGCCAGTGGCTTCGCCCACCGCCAGGAGCTGGTCTACCTGCCGCCCGCCTGGTTCCGCAGCCAGGCCCGGCCCAAGCTGCCGGTGCTGGAGATGATCGGCGGCGAGTTCGCGGCGCCGGACAACTGGATCCGTTCCGGCAACGCGGTGAGGACGGCCGACGCGTTCGCCGCCCGGCACAACGGCTTCGCGCCGATCCTGGTCTTCGTGGACGCCACCGGCGGTTTCCGGGTGGACACCGAGTGCGTGGACGGCCCGCACGGCCACGCCGAAGCCCATCTGCTCAAGGACGTCCCGCCGTTCGTCCAGAAGACCTTCAACGCGGCCACCGACCCGCACAAGTGGGGGGTGGCCGGCTGGTCGATGGGCGGCACCTGTGCCGTCGACCTCACTGTCGAACACCCCGACGTCTTCACGCACTTCGGTGACTTCTCCGGCGACAGGGGCCCGTACATCGGCGACAAGGACCACACCGTGCAGGAGCTGTACGGGGGTGACGCCGCGGCCTGGGCGGCCCACGACCCGCTGACCGTGCTCGCCCATCACCCCAAGTACCAGGGGGTCTCCGGCTACTTCGGCCAGGGCGACGAGGAGCACGGCCAGATCGAGTCCGCCAAGGCCTTGGAGGCGGCGGCCAGGAAGGACGGCATCCGCACGGTCAGCTCCGTCGGCTCGGGCAAGCACAGCTGGCAGACCGGCGCCGCGACCTTCGCCCAGGCCCTTCCCTGGCTCGCCCAGCAGCTCGGCGTCCCGGGCACCCACGCGTAGCGGCGGCCGAAGCCAGGACCGAAGCCACAAAACCGAGGCCGAACCCAAAGCCAAGACCGAAGCCGAAGCCAGAGCCCAAGCCGAATCCGGAGCCGAGACCGGCCCCCGGGGCGGTCAGTCCCGTTCCCGCCCCACGGCCGCCTCGTACGCCAGGAGCGTGTCGACGACCAGGCACCGCTGCGCGGGGTCGAGCGGAGCGAGGGCGGTGCGCCAGGCGGCGGCGCCGGGGGCGAGCCAGCTCTCGATGGCGGGCAGGTGGGCGGGGGCGATGGCGACGATGCGGCGTCGGCGGTCGGCCTCGTCCTCCCGCCGTTCGAGGATGCCTTGGCGGCTGAGGTCGCCGACCATCAGGCTGACCGTGGTGGGGGCGATCTCCAGGCGCGCGGCGAGGTCGTTGACGCCCATCGGCCCGTCGAGCAGCAGGCAGGCCAGCAGGGACAGGTGCCGGGGGGCGAGCGCGAAGGTGCGCAGCGGTTCGGGGACAGGGATCCGCTTGGCCCGTCCGACCAGCCGGGGCATCAGCAGCAGCATGGACCGTACGGCGTCGTCGAGGCCGTCCCCAGGCCGTGACTCCCCCTTGGGCGTTGACATCGCGCACCTCTCCTCGGTTATCTTTGACATCAAAGATGTTTTACGTGCAAAGCGAACCTGCCCGTCCATGGTACGAACCGAGCCGACCCGACCCGAACGGAGCTCCACCATGCCGCACTTGAGCCTGCACATCCGCGAGGAGTCCCTCGACGCCACCGTCGAACCGCGCCTCATCGCCGCCCTCACCGAGGCCGTCGCCACGGTCTTCGGCGAGCAAGCCCGCCCGATGGTCGCGGTCGAGCTGATCGGCGTCCCGCAGCGTCGCCGGGGCATCGGCGGGGTGCCGACCGGCGAGGACGCGCCGGTGGTCGCGCTCAGCATGCGGGAGGCGGCCTACCACCTGCCGCACGTCCCGGACGCGCCCGCCCGCCTGGTCGCGGCCGTCACCGAGGCGATCACCGGCACCCTCGGCGAGGCCGCCGGGCGGCAGACCGTCGTCACCGTGGAGGGCGTGGCGGCGGGCCGCTCCGGCATCGGCGGCCAGGTGGCCTGATCGCCGACGATTCCCCGGTCGCCGCCGCCCGGGCCCCACAGGGGAAAGCCTTGGTGTCGGCGGCCGCCGGAGCCCCACCCGCCCGTCCGGCCGGGTCCGGACCGCCCGTCCGGCCCGGCGCCCCGAGGGCACCGTACGGGCCCGCAGCACCAGGCCCCAGCAGCGGAAACCCGCCGCCGCGAGCGGCGCACCGCCGGGGTCGCGCGCCCCAGGAGTCCCCCGCACACCGCCATAGCTCCCGCCGCCCCCGCACACACGTTCCCCATCATCGTCCTGCAACCGCCCCGGCCGCCGGAGCATCCGCCGGAATCCCGCTTTGCTCCCGGCGGCGCGTTGGCATAGGTTTTCGACCGCCGTCGACGCAGCACCGGCGCTGACCGCCCCTCAGACCAGAGGAGGGCGGCAGCGACCAGGAGCCGGACGGCCGTACGTCAACGGGGGAGGAACAGCCATGCCGAGTGCCCGCGATCACGGGTCACCCGGGCGGCGCGAACGGACGGGCGGTGCCGCGCACCCGCGGCCCACGGCCGACGCGCGCCCGACCCCGCCCCACGCCACCGGACACTTGAGGAATCGTCAGTTGCGCAGCATCCGACTGGTCACCGCCACCGCCGCAGCCCTCGTCTGCCTGGGCGCCCTCAGCGCCTGCGGACCGGACAACAGCGGCCAGGACGCCGGCAAGACCGCCGCCCCCGCCCCGTCCACCGCCGCCCCCGCGGGCTCCGCCGCCCCTGCGGGCACCGCCACCGGCGCCCCCACCGCAGGCGCCACCAAGCCGGCCGGCAACGGCGGCACCGACGGCGCCAAGGGCATCCCGGCCAAGGCCTGGATGGACACCAAGAGCATCCCGATGGACGAGACCTACCACTACGCGCCGCTGGCGGCCAACGCCAAGCCGCAGACCGGCCCGGTCCAGTTCAAGGGCATGGAGCTGTGCCACGCGGCGGTCGCCAAGGACGACGAGTGGATGTTCACCGGCACCGCCTCCGCGAAGGCCTCGGTCGGCTTCGGCGGCGACCGCTGGACGGCCCAGCAGACCCTGCTCTTCGAGGGCGACCCGACCCACAGCAGCGGCACCAAGCAGGCGACCAACCTGACGGACGGGCACCTGACGGACGCCCTCAAGGGCTGTGCCAAGACCGTGCCCGGCGCCACCGTCAAGGTCAACAGCGCCGACGACGCGCCGTACTTCGCCGCCGTCCTGACCGTCCCGCAGGCCGACGGCACCACCGTCACCCTGCACGAGTACGTGGTCACCGACGGCGGGGCGGTCAGCGAGCTGTCCGTCTGGGCGACCACCAAGGCCGACGCCCAGCCCAAGGACGCCTGGAAGGCCCCGGAGGACAAGTACGTCGGCACCGGGATGACCGCGCCGATGTGCGAGGCCCTTCCCGGCTGCAACTGATCCTCGGCGCTCCACGCGAGCGCCCGCACCCCCATAGACGGCCGTCCGGCCCGTCCGGCACAGGGGACCGGACGGGCCGGACGGCTCCTTCGCGCCCGCACGCGGTGAACCGGCTTCACCGCGTGCAGGCGTCAGCGCTTCAGGGCTTCAGGGCTTCAGGGCTTCAGGACGTCACCGTGTCAGGACGTCAGGGCGCCTGGAAGCCACCGAGCGCTTCAAGGAAGCAGGGCGTCACAGCCCCAGGACGCTGAGCGCCGTGGTCCAGTCACTGGCGATCGCGCTGCGGGCGTCCTCCAGGCCGACCCGCCCGCCGCACACCGCGTTCTTGAGCTTGGTCTCGACGGAGTCCTTGCTCGTGGCCGGCTGGCTGCCGTAGCGCGGCTCGGGCCACAGGTTGGCCGGGTCGCGCGGCGCGCCGCCGAGCTCCAGCGGGACGAGGTGGTCCTCCTCGTAGTCGGCCGTGCTGGTGTCCGCGTAGCCGTACTGGGCGATCTGCTGCACCTTCAGGGCGTTGGTGTAGCTGGTCGACGGGCGGACGGTGGCGGTCCAGCCGGAGACGCAGATGGTCTGCCCGATGGTGTCCTGGGTGACGGCCGGGTTGTACGCGCCGGGGGTGCAGTACGGGTCGGGCAGCGGCAGGTACGCCTGCGAACAACTCGCGGAGAGCGTACGGGACTTCGGGGCGGCGGCGGTCGCCGGGGCGGCGGCGTGCGCGGTGCCGGTGGCGAGGCCGGCGGCGGCCAGGGCGGCCGCCGCGGCGACGACGGTCATGCGCTGACGGAGCATCATGGGGAAGTCTCCTGGGTCGGCCCGGCCTGTTGCCGGGCGACTGTGCTCATGACAGCACCGCGCACGCGACGACCGTCAGACCCAGGACGTGAACGCCTGGTGACCCCGCCTTCACAACCGCGACCGGCCGCAGCGCCGCGCGATCAGCCCCGGGACACCGCCAGTTCGACCTCCCGGCCCGGCACGTCACCCGGCAGGGGCAGCACCACGCCGGAGCGCTCGAACCCGGCCCTGACGTACATCGCCTCGGCGCGGGCGTTGTCCTCGTGGACGAACAGCCGCACGCGCTGGATCCGGGGTTCGGCGAGCGACCACGACCAGTCCCGGGCGGCCCGGACGAGGTCGTGCGCCAGCCCGGTGCCGCGCGCCTCGGGCCGGACGTAGAACCCGGCGATCTGCGCCTGCTCGACCTCGACGACGTCGCCTTCCAGGGCCCCCGACCCGCCGGGCCGCTCGACCAGCACGCTGACCGTGCCGAGCCAGCGCCCGTCCGCGTCCTCGCCGACGAACTGCGCCACGGCGGAGCCCGCCGCCGCTCCCGTGGTGCGGTCCTGCCAGAACCGGTCGGGCTTGGCGGACGCCTGCTCGTAGGTGTCGAGGAAGGCGATGGCCGCGACCGGGTCACGGAGCGCGTCCAGCCGGATCTCCTTGACCCGCGCCCAGTCCTCTTGCCGTACCCGCCTGATGGTGATGGTGCTCATCGCGTGATCATTTCATCGACGCCGGTAGCCCCCGCAACCCGAATTCTCCCAACCCGAATTCTCACAACTCGAAGACGGCCCCCGATCAGACCGCGTCGGCCCGCGTCTCCTCCAGCAACCGCGCCAGCAGCGCCGCCGGCCCCTCCGGCAGGCTCCCGTGCACCAGCTCGGTGCGGTGCACCAGCCGGGGTACGGCGATCGGCGCGCTCACGACCCCGGGCACCCCGGCCGGCACCGGCTCGGGCAGCAGCGTGAGCCCGTGCCCGGCCGCGACCAGCGCGAGCAGCCCGTGCACATCGGTGCCCTGGTAGCGGGTGGCGGGCCGGAAGCCGTCGACGCCCGCGGCCGCGCGCAGCCGGGCGACCGGCGGGGCGAGGTCGGGGGCGTCCAGCCAGCGGGCGGCGGAGAGGTCGGCGAGTGCGAGACCGCCGCGGCCCGCCAGCGGGTGGCCGGCGGGCAGGGCGACGACAACCGGCCGCTCGTCCACCGCGACGGTGCGCAGCGGGCCGACGTCGGGCAGCGGCAGCGGGTCGCTGGGCGCGGCCAGGCCGTCGACCAGGGCGAGGTCGACCTCGCCGGTGGCGACCTGCGCGGGCAGCACGTCCTGGGCGAGCACCCGGACCACCGGCTGCACCCCCGGGTACGCCCGGCGCACCTCGCCGAGCGCGCGCCCCAGGGTCGCCCCGACCGCCAGCGGTGTGGCGCCGAGCACCAGCCGGGCGCTCGCGGCACCCGCCAGGCGCGCGACGTCGGCGCGCGCCGCCTCCAGCCGGACCAGCAGCGGCGCGGCGTGCTCCAGCAGCCGCCGCCCCGCCTCGGTCGGGCCGACCGGGCGGCGGACCAGCAGGGCGGTGCCGAGGTCCGCCTCCAGCGCGGCGATCTGCTGCGAGACCGCGGACTGGGTGTAGCCGAGTTCCCGCGCCGCGTCGGAGAAGGAGGCGAGGCGGGTGACAGTGACGAAGGTGCGCAGCTGCTGGGGATCCACGGCGGTCATCAACCGATCTGATCGAGAGGTAAGAAATCATCGTTGGCACTGATCTCGGATGCGGGGTCAGGATAGCCGCATGACCTACCTGACCCCTCGGATCGCCCTGGTCGGCGACCGCTCCCCCGCCGTCCGCTCGCACGCCCGCATCCCGGGCCTGCTCGACGCCCTCGCCGAACACGACCGGCTCGCCCTGGACGCCTACTGGATCCCGACCGAGGACGCCGGGGCACCCGGCGCCCTCGACGGCTTCGACGCCGTCTGGCTGCTGCCCGGCAGCCCGTACCGCAGCGAGGCGGGAGCCCTGGCCGCCGTCCGGACCGCCCGCGAGCGCGGCATCCCCTTCCTCGGCACCTGCGCCGGGTTCCAGCACGCGGTGCTGGAGTACGCCCACAACGTCTGCGGCCTGACCGACGCCGTCCACGGCGAGGCGCACCCCGACGGGGAGCAGCAGGTGATCGCCCCGCTGAGCTGCTCGCTGGTCGGCCACGAGGGCCCCGTCACGCTCACCCCGGGCACCCTCGCCGAGCGGGTCCTCGGCACCACCCGCACCCTGGAGCGCTACCACTGCGCGTACGGCCTCAACGCCGCCTACCTGGACCGACTGCGCGCGCACGGCCTGCGGTTCAGCGGCGCGGACGAGTCGGGCGAGGTGCGGATCCTGGAGCTGCCGGACCACCCGTTCTTCCTCGCCTCGCTGTTCCAGCCCGAGCTGTCCGGCGACGGCACCCGGGCGCACGCCATGATCCGCGCACTCGCCGCCGCTGCCGTGGCCCACGCCGACGCCGGCTCCGGCTCCGGCGCCCACGCGGACACCGCCTGGGCCGTCACGGCCTGAGCCGGCCTCACACCGACGACGGGCGGCCGGCCTCACATCGGCAGCGACCGCAGCCGCACCGGTCCCTCCGGCCACCCGGCCCCCGCCGACAGCGGCGCCCACATGGTGCGCAGCGGCATCACCGCCAGCCGCCCCTCCGGCTGCTCCACCGTCACCTCCTCCGCCACCTCCCGGAAGCCGAGTCCCCGGTAGAACGCGGTCAGCGGCGGGCGGCAGAACAGCAGCGCGCGCCGGTGGCCGAGCGTGCGCGCGTGGTCCAGGGCGGCCCCGACCACGGCGTGCGCGAGGCCGCCGCCGCGCCGGTCGGGCGCGACGCACACCCCGCCGACGCCCATCGCCGTCAGGTCGGTGCCGCCCGCGGTGAGCGACAGCGGCAGCAGCCCGGTGTGGGCGACCAGCCGGCCGCCGGCGGCCCGGACCCCGAAGTGGATCTCCTTGGGCAGGAAGGTCAGCCCGGTGTACGCGACCCCGTACGGGTCGTCCCCGGGGCCGAGGACCTCCTCCTGCTCGGCGCGGGTGTACCGCTCCAGCCGTTCGACGGCCGGCGCCCCGGCGAGGTGCGCCCCGGTGGGGTTCGACTCGGTGAGGTGCGCCCCGGCGGGAATCGACTCGGCGAGGTGCGGATCGAGCGAAAAACGATCATTCATTCCGCCATGCTCTCCCCACCGGCGGCCCTGCGACAGTCCCTTCCCGGCCACTCGGTCCGAGCGGCTGCCGAACGCCCCCGGCCGGCGCGGGAGATGCACGAGGTGCGCCCCGTGCCGCCCAGGCCGAGGAGCCGGCCGCAGCACGGCAGACACTCAGCCTGATCCGCAGGTCAGACCGCCGCGCGCTCCGCCAGCTCCGTCCAGACCTCGAACACCCGGGCCGACAGTTCCGCCAGCCCGGCGCCGTTGTCGATCACCAGGTCCGCGATCGCCAGCCGGTCGGCCCGCGAGGCCTGGGCGTCCATCCGGGCCCTGGCCTCGTGCTCGGCCATCCCGCGCAGTCGCACCAGCCGGTCCAGCCGCACCTCGTCGGCCGCGTCGACCACCACGATCAGGTCGAACAGCGGCGCCAGCCCGTTCTCGGCCAGCAGCGGCACGTCGTGCACCACGACCGCGTCCGGCGCGGCCGCCGCCTCCAGTTCGGCGGAGCGGGTCCGCACCAGCGGGTGGACGATCGCGTTCAGTGCCTTCAGCCGCTCCGGGTCGGCGAACACGATCGCCCCGAGGGCCGGGCGGTCCAGCGCGCCGTCCTCCCGCAGCACCTGCGGGCCGAACTCGGCGACGACGGCCGCCAGACCGTCCGTCCCGGGGGCGACCACCTCGCGGGCGATCACGTCGGAGTCCACGATCACCGCGCCGTGCGCGGCGAACAGCCGGGACACCTCGCTCTTGCCCGCGCCGATGCCACCCGTCAGTCCGATCTTCAGCATGGCGTCAGGCTACCGGCGCCACACCGGGCCCGTCAGCCCGGCTCCGGGCTCAACCCGACCGCAGGCTCAGTCCGACTCCGGGCTCAACCCGACCGCAGGCCCAACCCGACTCCAGACGCAACCCGGCTCCGGGCTCAGCCCAGCTCCAGGCTCTCCCCGTCTCCGAGGACGGCCAGCTCCGCGCCCGTGCCCGGCCCGTCCGGTCCGACCAGCCGGCTGTGCACGGCGAACCCGGCCGGGCTGAGCACCGCCTCGTGGACCGGCACCGCCCGGCGCGGCCCCGCCTCCCGGACGTAGTCGACGACCTCGGAGGCCTTGCTCCACGGCGCCGCCAGCGGCAGCAGCAGGGTGTCCACGGTGTGCGGCGGCACGGTGAACGCGTCGCCGGGGTGGAAGAGCCGGCCGTCGAAGAGGAAGCCGATGTTCTGCACCCGCGGGATGTCCGGGTGGATCACCGCGTGCCACTCGCCGTGCACCGAGACGCCGAGCCCGCCGAGCTCGAAGGCGTCGCCCTCGCCGACCGCGGTGACCCGCTGCGCGACGCCGTCCAGCTGGGCGGCGACGGCGCTGTTGGTCCACACCCGCAGCGCCGGGTCGGCCTCCAGCGCGGCGCGCAGCCGGGACTCCTCGAAGTGGTCCATGTGCTCGTGGGTGATCAGGACGGCGTCCGCCCCGGCCAGTGCGGCGGGGTCGGTGAACACCCCGGGGTCGACGACGACGGTGGTGTCGCCGTGTTCGATGCGTACGCAGGCGTGTCCGAACTTAGTGATTCGCATGCCTGAAACTCTACAGCAAAGCTGTACAGTAATGCTGTAGATATTTTGGGTAGACTTCTCCCATGCCCAGCGAAGCCCCGCACCCGGACACCCTGGAACTCGCCGCCGACCTGCGCGCCGCCCTCGGCAGCGTGGTCCGCTCCCTGCGCGACAGCGACGAGCTGCCGCAGAACCAGGCAGCGGTGCTCGGCCTGCTGGTGCGCGACGAGCGCTCCTGCACCGTCGCCGAACTCGCCGACCTCCAGCGCGTCCGCCACCAGTCGATGGCCCGCACCGTCGCCCTGATGATCGAGGCCGGACTGGTCACCCAGCAGCCCCACCCCACCGACGGCCGCAAGCAGCTCATCGCCGCCACCGGGGCCGGCCGCACCGCCCTCCTCGACCAGCGAGCCCGCCGCGAACACCGCATCGCGACCGCCATCGAGGCCCGCCTCACCCCCGCCGAGCAGGACCGGCTCCGCGCCGCGGTCGGCCTGCTAGCCCGGCTGGGCTGAGCCCACCAGGTCCTCGGCCGCCGGCTTCCCGTCCACCGAGTCCCCGGCCGCCGACTTCCCGGCCGCCGACTCCCCGGCTACCGGCTCCCCGGCCACCGACTCGCCCACCGGCCGCGGGGCCGGGATCACCGCCGGCTCGATCTCCGGCAGCTCGACGTGCTCGCTGAGCCCGAAGCGCCGGTGCAGTCGCCGCAGCGGGGCGGGCGCCCACCAGTTGAACTCGCCGAACAGGCTCATCGCGGCGGGCACCAGCAGGCAGCGCACCAGGGTGGCATCGACCGCGACGGCGACGGCCAGCGCGATGCCCATCTGCTTGACCATCAGCATGTCGCCGAGTGCGAACCCGGCGAAGACGATCACCATCAGCAGCGCCGCCGAGGTGATGATCCGACCGCTGCGCTGGACGCCCAGCTCCACCGACCGGGTACAGCTGTGGCCCTTGTCCCGTAGTTCCTTGATCCGCGCGAGCAGGAACACCTCGTAGTCCATCGACAGCCCGAAGGCGAAGGCGAAGACCAGCACCGGGATGAAGGTCTCCAGCCCGCCGGTCGGGCTGAAGCCGAGCAGCCCGCTGAAGTAGCCGTCCTGGAACACCAGGGTGAGCGCGCCGAGCGAGGCGCCCAGCGAGAGCAGGTTCATCAGCAGCGCCTTGACCGGCATCACCACCGAGCCGGTCATCAGGAACAGCAGCACCAGCGTCCCCACCGCGACCAGCCCGAGCGCCCATGGCCCGCGCGACATCAGCTCGTCCTTGAAGTCGACCACCGAGGCCGCGCCGCCGGTGACGTAGGTCTTCAGCCCGCCCCGGTCCGCCCGCAGCTCCTCGACCACGTGTTCGGCCTGCCCGCCCTGCGGGTCCCCGTGCACCAGCACGTCGATCGTGGAGACCGCGTCGCTGACCGGGCTGACCGCCCGTACCCCGCTCACCCCGGGCAGCTTGGCCACCACTTCGTCCGCGTACGCCTGTGCCACCGCCGCGCCGCCCTCGACCACCACGGTGATCGGCGCGGCCGAGGCCTGCGGGAAGCGCTGGTCGACGGTCTCGGCGACCTGCCGCCCGGCCGAGGAGGCGGGCAGCACGGCGGCGCCCGAGTTGCGCATGTCGGCGTGGAGGAAGGGCGCCCCGGCCGCCATCAGCAGCGCGACGCAGGCGAGCGCGACCGGTACGGCCCGCTTGCGGACCCGGCGGACGGTCCGGCTGAAGAATCCTTCGTCCGGTACGGGCGTGGTGGGCGTCTTGATCCGCGCGCCGGCGAAGCCGAGCAGGGCGGGGATCAGGGTCAGCGCGGCGGCGACGGCGATCACCACCACGCTCACCCCGGCGGCGGCCACCGCCCCGAGCACCGGGCTGGTGAAGACGAACAGGCCCGACAGCGCGACGGCCACGGTCAGCCCGGAGAAGGCCACGGTGCGTCCGGCGGTCGCCGCGGTGCGTTCGACGGCGGCGGCGATGCCCGCGCCGTGGCCGCGCTCTTCGCGGAAACGATTCACCATGAGCAGCGCGTAGTCGATCGAGAGTCCGAGCCCCAGTACGGTCGCGATCGGCAGCACGCTGGTGTCGATGTCCATGATCTGGCTGAACCCGAACATGGCCAGCAGTGCGCCGCCCACCGAGGCGACCGCCCCGATCACCGGCAGCGAGGCCGCCGCGAGCCCGCCGAAGACCAGCACCATGACGACCAGCGTGAGCGGCAGCGTCACCATCTCGCCGAAGCGGGTGTCCTTTTCGGTCTGCTGCTTGACCTCCTGCTGCAGCACCAGGTCCCCGCCGACGGTCACGTGCGCGCCGCCGGCGCCGTTCAGCGCGGCGAGCCGCTGGGTGACGGCGTCGCTCTGAGCGGGGGTGGAGGTGTCGGCCATCCGGACGGTGACCAGGCTCGCCGTCCCGTCGGCGGAGCGCAGCGCGGCGGGCGCCGACCCGGTGCCGTACGCGTCGAGCGTGGCGGAGACCCCGGGCAGTGCGGCGATCTCGGCGGTGGCCTTCTCGACGGCGGCCTTGACCGCCGGATCGTCCACCGGCTTGCCGTCCACCACCGCGGTGACGGTGCCCTTGACCGGGTCGGCCGCGGCGACCACCGCGCTGCCCCGGTCGGCCTCGGCACTGGAGGAGGAGGCCCCGGCCACCGAGCCCTCGAAGACCCGGCCGCCGATCAGGACGCCGACGACCAGGACGGCGGCCCAGAAGCCGAGCACCCAGCGGCGGTGACGGAAGCAGAACCGGCCGAGGGCGGCGAGCCGGCCGCCGACGACGGCGGCGGGGACGGCGGAGGAGGGTTTGCGCATGAAGGAGCCTTTCGGGCAGCTCCACTCAATGTAGGCGCAACCCGAACTTCGGCCTATAGACGGGCAATGAGCCTCATCTCACACTTCTCTTCACATAAAAGACACATAAGTCGGAGGCGTATAAGTCACCGCGGAAAACCACATGGGCCCCACCCGGAGATTCCGGGTGGGGCCCATGTGCTAGCTATCGGCTAGCAGGAAGCGAGAGCCTCAGCTCTGGCCACCGGCCAGCTTCTCGCGCAGGGCGGCCAGGGCCTCGTCGGAGGCCAGGGCGCCCGAGCCCTCGTCGCTGCTGGACGAGTAGGAACCACCGGCGGCAGCGGCGACGGCGTCGCCACCCTCCTCGGCGGCCTGGGCGTCGGCCTCGCGGCTCTTGATGACCTGGGCCTGGTGCTGCTCGAAGCGGGACTGCGCCTCGGCGTACTGGCGCTCCCACTCCTCACGCTGCTTCTCGAAGCCGGGCAGCCAGTCGTTCGCCTCGGGGTCGAAGCCCTCCGGGTAGATGTAGTTGCCCTGGTCGTCGTACGAAGCGGCCATGCCGTACAGGGTCGGGTCGAAGTCGACCTCGGCCGGGTTGGCACCCAGCGCCTCGTTGGCCTGCTTCAGCGACAGGCTGATGCGGCGACGCTCGAGGTCGATGTCGATGACCTTGACGAAGATCTCGTCGCCGACCTGGACGACCTGCTCCGGGATCTCCACGTGGCGCTCGGCCAGCTCGGAGATGTGGACCAGACCCTCGATGCCCTCGTCCACGCGGACGAACGCACCGAACGGAACCAGCTTGGTGACCTTACCCGGGACGACCTGACCGATCTGGTGCGTACGGGCGAACTGCTGCCACGGGTCCTCCTGGGTCGCCTTCAGCGACAGGGAGACGCGCTCGCGGTCCATGTCAACGTCGAGAACCTCGACGGTGACCTCCTGGCCGACCTCGACAACCTCGGACGGGTGGTCGATGTGCTTCCAGGACAGCTCGGAGACGTGCACCAGGCCGTCGACGCCACCCAGGTCCACGAAGGCACCGAAGTTGACGATCGAGGAGACGACGCCGGAGCGCACCTGGCCCTTCTGCAGGGTGGTGAGGAAGGTCTGGCGGACCTCGCTCTGGGTCTGCTCCAGCCAGGCACGGCGGGACAGGACCACGTTGTTGCGGTTCTTGTCCAGCTCGATGATCTTGGCCTCGAGCTCCTTGCCCACGTAGGGCTGGAGGTCGCGGACGCGGCGCATCTCGACCAGCGAGGCCGGCAGGAAGCCACGGAGGCCGATGTCGAGGATGAGACCACCCTTGACGACCTCGATGACGGTACCGGTGACGATGCCGTCCTCTTCCTTGATCTTCTCGATCGTGCCCCAGGCACGCTCGTACTGAGCGCGCTTCTTGGACAGGATGAGACGACCCTCCTTGTCCTCCTTCTGGAGAACCAGGGCCTCGATGTTGTCACCGACGGCGACGACCTCGTGCGGGTCAACGTCGTGCTTGATCGAGAGCTCGCGGGACGGGATGACGCCCTCGGTCTTGTAACCGATGTCGAGGAGGACCTCGTCACGGTCGACCTTCACGATGACGCCCTCGACGATGTCGCCATCGTTGAAGTACTTGATGGTCTCGTCGATGGCGGCGAGGAACGCCTCGGCGTCGCCGATGTCGTTGACCGCGACCTGCGGGGTGGTGCTGAGGGAGGAGTCGGTGGGGCTCGTCATTAGGAAAAGGGCTCCGGTACGGACATGAAAGTCGTAGGTAATGCCACGCGGAGGGCCCGTATCGCTCCCACCGAAAGCCGGACAGCCCAGAACACGGCACACCAAACTCCCGTACAACGAGAATCGGCGTCCGTCTTGCGACCGTGGGGTCTTCGACAGATGCGAGCGCGACCTGCTCCGTCCGAGGCGCGCAGGCCCGCAGCGCAACTTGTAGCATACGGGGACGGCCAGGCACGGTCAATGCCGAAGGACGGCAAGACGGTGGAGCCTGGTACGGATCAGGCCATATCCTCCGATTGCGCACCTCTCGGTGGCGCCCGCAGGAGCCTTTTCCCCGGATGCCACCGCCAGGACCCGGTCCCTTTCGGGGGCCGGTTCGCGACAGCGACGCTTCCGCGCTCCATACCCTACGCGATGGGCATTGTCACCGTGGCCACCACCCCCCAGTCCGATCTTCACGATCTTGACTCGTCCGCCGAAACCGCCCCCGGAACCGAGGCCGGAACCGGGGCCGGGACCGGGGCCGAGGGCGACGACGACGCGGTGCGGCGCGAGGCCGGCACCGGGGAGAGCAGCCGGGCCAGCCGGCACTGGTGGGACCGCAACGCCGACGAGTACCAGGACGAGCACGGCGAGTTCCTCGGCGACGACCGCTTCACCTGGTGCCCCGAGGGCCTGGACGAGGCCGACGCCCACCTGCTCGGCGAGGTCGCCGGCCAGGACGTGCTGGAGATCGGCGCCGGCGCCGCCCAGTGCTCGCGCTGGCTGGCCGGCCACGGCGCCCGCCCCGTCGCCCTCGACATCTCCTACCGCCAGCTCCAGCACTCCCGCCGGATCGACCTCGGCCGCGGCGCCGTGCCCGTCCCCGTCGTCCAGGCCGACGCCGCCGTGCTGCCCTTCGCCGACGGCTCGTTCGACCTCGCCTGCTCCGCCTACGGCGCCGTCCCGTTCAGCGCCGACACCACCGCCCTGATGCGGGAGGTGCACCGGGTGCTGCGGCCCGGCGGGCGCTGGGTGTTCTCGGTGACCCACCCGATCCGCTGGGCCTTCCCGGACGAGCCCGGCGTCGAGGGCCTCACCGCGATGTCCTCCTACTTCGACCGCACCCCGTACGTCGAACAGGACGAGCAGGGCAACGCCACCTACGTCGAGCACCACCGCACCCTCGGCGACCGGGTCCGCGAACTCGTCGCCGCCGGCTTCCGGCTGGTGGACCTGGTCGAGCCCGAGTGGCCGGCCGGCCTGGAGCAGGAGTGGGGCGGCTGGTCCCCGCTGCGCGGGCGGCTCATCCCCGGCACGGCGATCTTCGTCACCGAGCGGGGCTGAGCCCTGCCATGAACCCGGCCTGGCACGACCTGCCCGTCCGCACCGCCCTGCCCGCGCTCCACGACGCCCTCGCCGGGCACGGCACCGCCGTCCTCGCCGCGCCGCCCGGCACCGGCAAGACCACCCTGGTGCCGCTCGCCCTGGCCGGGCTGCTCGCCGACGGCCGGCCGGTGCGCCGGGTGCTGGTCGCCGAACCGCGCCGGCTCGCCGTCCGGGCCGCCGCCCGGCGGATGGCCTGGCTGCTCGGCGAGTCCGTCGGCGGCCGGGTCGGCTACACCGTGCGCGGCGAGCGCCGGGCCGGGCCGGACACCGTGGTCGAGGTGGTCACCACCGGCGTGCTGCTGCAGCGGCTCCAGCGCGACCAGGAACTGCCCGGCGTGGACGTCGTCGTCCTCGACGAGTGCCACGAGCGGCACCTGGACGCCGACACCGCGCTCGCCTTCCTGCTGGACGTCCGGGCGGCGCTGCGGCCCGAACTCGGCCTGGTCTGCGCCTCCGCCACTTCCGACACCGCCGCCTGGGCCGAACTGCTCGGCGGCGCCCCGGTGGTGGAGGCGCACGGGGTCTCCCACCCGGTGGACGTGGTCTGGGCGCCCCCGCCGCGCGCCATCCGGCCCGCGCACGGCACCCGGGTGGACCCGGCGCTCCTCGACCACGTCGCGGCCACGGTCCGGCGGGCCCTCGCCGAACGTGACGGGGACGTGCTCTGCTTCCTGCCCGGCGTCGGCGAAATCGCCCGGGTCGCCGGGCAGTTGGCCGGTCTCCCGGCGGATGTCCTGCAGCTGCACGGACGCGCCCCGCAAGCCGTCCAGGACGCCGCGCTCACCCCGTCCCCCACACGCCGGGTGGTGCTGGCCACCGCCGTCGCCGAATCCTCCCTCACCGTGCCGGGCGTCCGCGTCGTCGTCGACGCCGGTCTCGCCCGCGAACCCCGCACCGACCACGCCCGCGGCCTCGCCGCACTGGTCACCGTCCGCGTCTCGCTCGCCGCCGCCCGCCAACGCGCCGGACGAGCAGGGCGTGAGGCCCCCGGCACCGTCTACCGCTGCTGGCACGAGGCCGAGGACGCCCGCGCCGCCCGCTACCCCACAGCGGAAATCGCGCTCGCCGACCTCACGTCGTTCGCCCTCCAGGCCGCCTGCTGGGGCGACCCGGACGCCACCGGCCTCGCCCTCCCCGACCGGCCCCCGGCAGGGGCGATGGCCGCCGCCCGGCAGACCCTGCTCGCCCTCGGGGCCGTTTCCGCCGACGGCCGGGCGACGAAGCGCGGCGTGCGCCTCGCCCGCACCGGGCTGCACCCCCGGCTGGGCCGCGCCCTCGTCGACGGCGCTCCCGCCGTAGGCGCCCGCCGGGCAGCCGAGGTCGTCGCCCTGCTCTCCGAGGAACCCCCGCGCGCGCTGGGGGACGACCTCGGCGCGGTGTGGCGCACCGTCCGATCGGGCAACGACCCCTACGCCGGGCGCTGGCGCGACGAAGTCCGCCGCTTGCAGCGTGCCACCTCCGACGAACCCGCCACCCCGTTGCCCGACGCCACCGCCGCCGGACTCGTCGTCGCCCTCGCCTTCCCCGAACGGATCGCCCGCGCCCGGGTCGACAAGCCCGCCCCCGGCGAGCGCAGCCCGTACCTGATGGCCTCGGGCACGGCCGCCGAACTCGCCCCCGGCACCGCGCTCGGCGCCCTGCCCTGGCTCGCCGTCGCCGTCGCCGACCGCCCGGCCGGCGCGCACTCCGCCCGGGTCCTGCACGCTGCGGCACTGGACGAGGACACCGCAGTTCTCGCCGGAGCGGCCCTCATCAGCGCCCGCGAGGAAGTCCACTGGGACACCCGGCGAGGTGAAGTCGTCTCCCGCCAGGTGGAATCCCTCGGCGCCATCGAACTCGCCGAGAAGCCGCTGGCCCGACCCGACCGGGCCCTCGTCCGCGCCGCCATCCTCGAAGGCCTGAGCCGCGAGGGCGTCAGCGAGCTGCTGACCTGGCCCTCCCCCGGCCTACGCGAACGCCTCGCCTTCCTGCATTCCGCCATCGGAGACCCCTGGCCGGACGTCTCCGACGAGGCGCTGCTGGAACGCGCCGACGAATGGCTGGAGCCCGAACTCTCCCGCGCCCGCCGCCGCACCGACCTCGCCCG
The DNA here is from genome assembly GCF_055575795.1 of Kitasatospora sp. NPDC034023. Classification (NCBI taxonomy): domain Bacteria; kingdom Bacillati; phylum Actinomycetota; class Actinomycetes; order Kitasatosporales; family Streptomycetaceae; genus Kitasatospora; species Kitasatospora sp. NPDC034023. Next base: position 89,511 of record NZ_JBVIRY010000016.1, on the reverse strand, counting down.
CATTGATACGACGTCGGCCCTCCAGCGCCTGCTCCCCTGGGCGAGCGGACAGGCCGGCCGCCTGGAGGAGTTGGCCCCCGAGCGCATCACCGTGCCCAGCGGGTCGAAGATACGCGTCGACTACAGCACCGAACGCCCGGTACTGGCAGTCAAGTTGCAGGAACTCTTCGGCTGGAAGGCCGCGCCGGCACTGGCCGGCGGCCGCGTGCCGCTGACCGTGCAGCTGCTCTCCCCCGCCGGCCGCCCCGCCGCCATCACCGGCGACCTGGAGGGCTTCTGGCAGAACGGCTACCGCGCCGTCCGCGCAGATTTGAGAGGCCGCTACCCCCGCCACCCCTGGCCCGAGGACCCGACCACAGCAGAACCCACCCGCCGCCTCAACGCCCGGAAGTGACCGAGGAGTTGGACAGCGTACGGCGGCTAGCGAACCACGGGGATCTCACCGGAGCGCCAGTCGGCCAGCCGCTTGCGGATGTTCGACACCATCGGCAGCCCGTCCGTTTCGGCCGGGGTGAACCACGCCACCTCGTGGGACTCGTCGGACACCCGCAGCTGTCCGCCGAGCGGGCGCCCGAGGAGGCAGATGGAGAACTCCTGGCGGACCTCGCCGTCGTCGTAGGCGAAGACGTGCCGGGGGTCGGTATAGGTGCCGACGATCCCGGTGATCTCGATATCGATGCCGGTCTCCTCGCGCGTCTCGCGGATACCGCACCCGGCGAGCGACTCACCGATGTCCATCCTGCCGCCAGGCAGGGCCCACATCCCGTTGTCGGTACGGCGCTGGAGGAGAACGCGGCCCGCCTCGTCGACCACGACCACGGACGCCGCCGGGACGAGGGAGTTCGCCTCGAGGGCGTCCGGATCGTCCTCGTAGTCACGCCTCGGCATGGTCCACCACCTTCGCTGCCTGGATCGTCCACGCCTGGGGCTCGCGACCCGAGCAGGTGGGCGTGACACACCACCCCAACCGCTCTCCCTCGAATCAGGTACGAGCTGCGGCCACCGCGTCCGTGTACAGCTCCGTTGTCAGGTCATCCTCGCTGATCCCGAGGCCAGCCAGGACGGCCCGCACGGTGTCGAGCGCCGCTGCGAGGCCGTCCGGGGCATCCGTGGCAGTCTCGACCTCGATGAACGTCGCGTCGAGTTCCGGGACGCGGACGAGCGTGGCGAGGAAGCACCGCCCATCGCGTTCGAAGTCGTAGTTGCGGCAGCGCTTCTCGAACCGGATTCGCGGGGTGAATCCGAGGCCGCGGATGATCTCGTGAGCCGCCTCGGCGTCCTCCACCCGCGTCTCGGCCTCCCACTTCGACCCGGACGCCTCGTCCACCCGGGCGCCCTTGTACGTGAGCACGGTGCGGGTGTCGTCGGGCCCGTGTACGGTGCGGATCCGCAGCTCGCGGTCGGCGCCCATCAGACTGCCGTCCGGGGCGTCGTAGTAGGTGTCGCGGTAGACCTCGGCGCGCCCGGCACCGTACGACTCCTCCAGTCGCGCGAGGACGTGTTCGGGGTCGCGTACGACGGCCTTGAGCTCCGCCTCGATCGCCATGCCAGTTCCTCCTTCAGATCACGCGTTGAGCGCCGTCCAGCACCACCTCGAACTGCCTCTGCCAGCCCCGGTAAAGCGGGCCGGACGGAGTGGGCAGCACTTTATACGTTGCCGACTCGTGCCCCTCCCAGCCCGCATCGAATGCCCCCACGTAAAGAGTGCTGTCCAGTCTGATGATCCGCCAGACGGGCACCGTGGTGTAGCGGTAGGCCTCGACGTGGCCCACATCGGCGAGTTCTCGGAGCCGGGCCTCGGCGAGGAGAATGCCGCTGGCGAGGGACTCGGCCGACTCGCCGATCTCAGCCGCGCGGTGCCTGGCCGCAGGCGAATCCGGGTCGAGGAGAAGCACCCGCAGTCGCGGCGCCGAATCACCGTTGAGATCGAGATGCTGACGCAGCAAGGAGTCGCGGAGGGCGAGGAGGCCCAGGCCACGTACGGCCAGCACGTCCAGCTCAACTGCGGACCGTGCCGCGCGTTGGATTTCGGCGGTCGCGGCAGCCTGGTCGTTGTAGACCCTGACCACTTCGGGGAACGCAGAGAGATCAAACGCCGATCCAGCTGTGCGTTGCCCCGAGGTTCGTGACGCCAGCCCGAGTAGTCGGCGTGCGGGGTCGGGCATCTGGAAGCCGTCGGCGATTCGCTCGAACACGTCGAGTCGAGCAACCTCCCGCCGACCGTTGATGATCTCGTTCACGCGGCTCTGGGTCATCCCTACCTGGACCGCGAGCCGAGCCTGGCTGGCGCCGCTGTGATGCTGGACGTAGCGGAACAAGGCGGCCACGTCCCTGCGCCGGAGCGCGTCGCGGACTTCGGCGTTCTGCCATGCGAAATCCGGCAGCTTGATCGGTTCCAAGGCAGTTCCCACAGGTCACTCCCAGGCGTTCAACAATGCATCTCACAGTGAGATTACCGGCTGGGTATCGAGATTGACGTCGCGCCAGGCGAAGCTGAATACGTGGCGCCTGTCAGCTGCACCCACGCTCGGCTCCGGACCAGTACTGCGTCGATTTCGATGGCGCAGAGGGCGAGCAGGGACCTACCAGTCAACGTCCGCAAAGGTGGCGGATACGTATCCGCGGAATGCCGGCCCGGTACAGCGACGTCTCACCGGAAATCGCGCTCCCTTCGTACATCCTCCTCTGCTCCCGACGAGGCCTTCATGCTCGAAACCCGCCGTCCCTGCACGTTCGTCGCGCGCCTCCACTCGCGGCCCGAATCCACTTCGCCGGCCCGCTACTTGCTCCGCGCCTACCTCGCCGCCTTGCCCTCCGGCGACCGCTACTCCGACGTCGCCGAACTCCTCCTCGGCGAGCTGTTCGCCAACGCCGTCCAGCACTGCGACGCCCCCGACGACCGCCTCATCGAGGTCCGGTTCGCCCTCGTCGGCGACCGCCTCCGTATCGAGGTCCACGACGCCGGCACCGGATGCCCCTCCGTCCGGACCGCCGCCCCCGAGGACGAGCACGGGCGCGGCCTGTTCCTCGTCAACGAGCTGGCCGAGCGCTGGGGTTGCTGCCCCCGAGCCGGCGGCGTCGGCAAGTTCGTCTGGGCGCTCGTCGCTCCCTCCCCCGCCCTCCTCGCCGCCTGAAAGCAGCACCGCCCATGCACCCGCCCCTCGTCACCTTCGCCCGACACGCCCTCGCCCAGGGCACCAGCCCCGCCGAGGTCTACGCCCGCCTCGCCCGCCGCAGCAACGAACCCCTGCCCTCCGCCCGGGCCGTCTGCCTCGCCCTCGACATCCCCCTCGCCGAGACCACCCGCCGCCTCAACGACTGCTACCACTCCCTCCTCGCCAACCCCCGCCCCAACTCCGAGGCCGACACCGGCGAACTCCTCGAAGCCCTCGGCGTCTTCGACATCCCCGTCACCCTCGACGCCACCAGCCGCGCCGTCATCGACCTCTTCCTGGTCGCCATCGACGCCATGGGCGGCATCCGCCCCGGCCACCGGCACGGCCTGGACCGCTGGTTCACCACCGGCAACCTCACCACCGCCTACCTCTCCCTCGCCGCCGCCCACCCCATGCCCCGCACCGGCGACCCCACCACCTACTGGACCACCCTCATCACCGCCGGCGAACTGCTCCTCACCACCACCCCCGACACCCGCATCAAACTCGCCCTCACCCACTGTCACAGCCAAACCACCACCCCCTGAACACAGGAAGTCGACCCCACCGACTTCCCACTCCCCCACCACCCCCGCCCACCCACGGCGGGCCGATGAACGACTCTGCGCAGCAGCAGAGTTGCCGGAAATGACCGAATACCGATACAAGGAGGACACATGACGCAGACCCCCGTGCCGTGGGGCATCCGCAGGATGGGGCCGTACGCGGCCACCGCCACGCTCCCGGCGTTCACGCCCGTGATCGACCCCGAGACGCAGATCGCCGTCATCGTGGACGAGCACGGCCGAACGGTCGAGCTGGGAAGCCACGGCACCAGCACCAGCGGTGTCACGCCCACCCACACGAGCCCCGCTGACGGGACGAAGCCGGGCGGGGCCACGGACAGCGATGTGACCGAGTCCTACGACCAGGACCAGAGTTCCGGCTGATGGACAGCCGAACCGGGTCGGTGCTGGTACTGACCAACTCCTCTGACGTGACGGCGGATGCGGTACTGCGGGTGCTCGCCGAGCGCCGCGTTCCGGTGGTCCGTCTCGATCCCGGCACCGACCTGCACGCGGGTGCTTCGCTGACCGCCACGTACCGCACGGGCGACCAGCGGGGCACCCTCCGCACGTCGAGCCGTGAACTGGACCTCACGGACGTTCGCTCGGTCTGGGTGCGCAGACCCTCGCCCTACGAAGGCCCACCCGACCTCGACGGCCAGGACCGCCGGTTCGCCGCCTCGCAGGCGTTCTGGGGCGCGGGCGGCATCCTCGCCTCCCTCCCCGGGGCGCACTACGTGAACCACCCCTGGGACAGCCGGGCGGCCGAGTACAAGCCCGCCCAGCTCGCCACCGCCCAGCGCTGCGGATTCCGGGTGCCCGACACGCTGATCACCGACGACGAGCACGAGGCACGGGAGTTCACCGCCCGCCACGCCGACGGCACGGTGTACAAACCCGTATGGCACGCCCGGTACTCGGTCGGCGGGCAGGCCCGGGCCGTCTGGGTCCGCGAGGTTCGCAGCGATGAGATCACCGAGGCTGTGACGGTGTGCCCTCACCTGTTCCAGGCCAAGGTTCCCAAGGTGTTCGACACCCGGGTGACCGCCGTCGGGGACCGGCTCTTCGGCACCCGCATCGACAGCCCGGATCTCGACTGGCGGCACCGTCAGGACCGGATGCGGTGCAGCCCGATCGAGGTCCCCGTGCCGGTCGCCGAGGCCGTGGCCCGCCACCTCGCAACCTTCGAACTGACCTTCGGTGCCTTCGACTTCGCCGTGACCGCCGACGGCGCCTGGTACTTCCTGGAGTGCAACCCGAACGGGCAATGGGCGTGGCAGCCGTCCGAGATCACCGACCGGATCGCGCACGCGATCGCCGACCGACTGGAAAGGGGCCACGACCAGTGACCACCTCCGACACCCTGCGCGCCGCCCTGGTCGAGCAGCTCACCGCGAACGGCACGCTCACCGACCCCGAGTGGGCCGAAGCCGCCGCCGCCGTACCGCGCGAACTGTTCGCCGGCAGCTACTTCGTCCCGATCGAGGGCAGCACCCCGACCGGCTACCGGGCCCTGCACCACGGCGCCCCCGGATGGCTGGAGGGGATCTACACCGACCGGACCCTCATCACCCAACTCGACGGCCGCACCCACCCGGAGGACGCCGGGGACCAGCCGGTGACCGGGGCGGCGCCCTCGTCCTCCTCCACACTGCCCTCGCTCGTACTGGACATGTGGCAGCAACTCGGCGCGGACGCCGGACACCGGGTGCTCGAAGTCGGCACCGGAACCGGCTACTCGACCGCCCTCGGCGCCCACCGCCTCGGCGACCGGAACCTCACCAGCATCGAGTACGACCCCCGGGTGGCCGCACGCGCCGCCGCCGCACTTCAGGCCGCCGGCTACGCCCCGCGCCTCATCGTCGGCGACGGTCTCGGCGGGGACCCCGACGGCGGCGCCTTCGACCGGCTGATCGCGACGTGCTCGGTCCGGTACCTGCCGATGGCCTGGCTCCGCCAGGTGAAGTCGGGCGGCCGGATCCTGGTCACCCTGTCCGGGTGGAGCTACGCAAGCGCCCTGGCGCTGCTCGAGGTGACCGGCCCCGGTGAGGCCACGGGCCGGTTCCTGCCCGGCTACACCAGCTTCATGATCGCCCGGCCCCACGACCGGCCACCCCGCCCGACCCTGGCCATGCTCCCCGGGGAGGAGCGCGCGAGCCGGATCGACCCCGCGAAGCTCGATACCTGGACCGGAAGCTGGGTTGCGCAGCTCGCGGCGCCCTCGGCCGAACGGATGGGAGCCGGCGGGCAACAGATCCTCGCGGACGTGGCCACCGGATCGCAGGCCCGGACCATGCCCGACTCCGAAGGCGGCTGGACCGTGGTCCAGCGCGGACCGCTCCGGCTGTGGGACCACGTGGAAGCCGCCATCGAGGCGTGGCAGAGCGCGGGCGAGCCGCACCAGGACGGCTTCGGCATCACGGTCTCGGCGGCAAGGCAACGAATCTGGCTCGGCAGCGAGAACGGTCCGGGCTGGGACCTACCGGTCTGACCTGCGGGGAGAGCTTTCCGCCCGCCGCCCGGGCCGCCAGGCGCGCGTGGGAAGTCGGCCCCGCCGACTTCGCCCACGCGGCGCGGGCGCCGGCCGGCGCATCACGATGGTGCGGGCCGGCGGGCGTCACTGCGACGCTGTCGCTCAGGAGGAGGCCCACCAGGTCGAGGGCGTCGCGACCGTGTAGCCCAGCGACTCGTACAGCGGCCTGCCGAGCTTCGAGGCGGTGAGCGTGGCCGGCAGGTCCGCCAGGTGGGCCAGGGCGCCGAGCATGACGGCCCGGCCCACGCCGCGCGACCGGAACGCCGACGACGTAGCGACCCAGTAGTGGCTGCCGATGCCGTCGGCCACGACGCTGACGCAGGCTCCCGCGGCCACGCCGTCGATGGAGGCGACGAACACGTCCACGCCCGGCTGTTCGATCAGCGCCATCGGGAAGAGTTCGCCGGCGCGGTGGGGCTGGAACCCGTCCAGGTCGAAGCCCTCGATCACGACCTGCTCGGCCGTCCGGAGGTCCTCCGCCTGCTGCACCCGGATCACGTCCAGCGCCGGTTCGCCGACGGGCCCGGGCAGGCGCAGCATGATCGGCATCTGCCAGTTGCGCAGGCCCAGGTGGTTCAGGTCGGCCGCGCTGAACGGGTCCTCGACGTAGGCCGTCCCCTTGGCCCCGCGGACCAGCTCGCTCACCTCGGCCAGTTCGCCGGGGTCGAGGTCGGGCTCCTGGATGAGGATCCGCAGGCCCGCCCGCTCGTCGCCGTCGACCGCGACGAATCCGCGGCGCCGGATCACCTCGTGCCCCCGGCTACGGCCGGTCGCGGCCCAGAAGGCGGCGGAGTTGCGGGCCTGGCTCGTCGGCGCCTCGGCCAAGGATATGGACTGGTCGGTCGAAGGGGATCCCGTTGTCATTGTGCCTACGGTAGTACGAAATTGACCCACCGTACGGGCCGATTCCCTGCGAGCCGGCCGGGCCACGTCCCCATCGGACCACCCGGCGGGCACGAACATCCTGATACCCGCCCACACCGGACCGCCCGCCCATACCGGACCGCCCGCCCCCACGCCCGGCGGTCGGATCGGCAGCGGCGGGCCCGTGCGCGGCGGCCTCCCGGTCGGCGCCGGCAGAGAACTCCCACCCCCGGGGCGGTCGCCGCCCCGGAGGCGCACCTTCAGCCTCCGCCCGAGAAGCCGCCCGAGTTCGCCGAACCCGATCCTCCGGAGATCCACGGTGAGGAGGACGTCGGCGAGGGCTTCAACCGGACGCTGCGCTTGGTGACCAGTTCCACCTGCACCCCGGCGGGGCCGAGCAGCGCGGCCAGGGCCTCGTGCAGTTGCTCCGGGTCGGTGCCGGCCGGCGGTCGCCACGTCAGTTTCTCGTCGACGCATTCCAGGCGGACGGTGAGGACCTCGCCGGCGGGCGCGCGATCACCCGGGTAGGGCTCCACGATGGACCGCACCAGCCGGATCGCGCGCAGTTCGGCCGGTGGCCGCCAGCCGCCGGGGCGCCCGCCCCGGACCAGCCGGAACCGGTCCGCGGCGTCGGTCGGGGCGAACTCGACCCGGTGGACGGCGACCACTTCCATCCGGGCCATCACCGGAATGGCCAGCAGGTACTCGGTACCGGCGATCACCCCGACCACGGCGGCGACGGTGCTCCCGGCCGCGCCGAAGAGCCACAGACCGAACGCCACCAGCAGGGTCGGCGCGAAGAGCACCAGGGGCGCCCTCAGCGCCTCCCCGACGGAGGTGAGGCAGTACACCAGCGCGCTGCGCCGCGTCCCACCGCCCTCGCGCAGGACGAGATCGGTCGATGCGGGGCCGGTACGCAGGACGCTGTCCGGGGGCATTCCGTCAGCGTACGGGCGCGCACCGGCGCCGGGAAGCCCTCGGGCGCAGCCCGCAACCGGCCCGCGCCCGAGGGATTCTGATCGTGCGTCAGTGCGCGGCGGCCTCCCAGTTCGCGCCGACGCCGACCGAGACGTCCAGCGGGGCGCGCAGCGGGTAGGCGCCCGCCATCTGCTCGCGGACGACGGCCTCCACCCGCTCACGCTCGCCCGGGACCAGCTCCAGGACGATTTCGTCGTGCACCTGGAGCAGCATCCGCGAGGTGAGCCCGGCCGCGCGCAGCGCCTCGTCCACCCGGAGCATGGCGATCTTGACGATGTCGGCGGCCGAGCCCTGGATGGGGGCGTTGAGGGCCATCCGCTCGGCCATCTCGCGGCGCTGGCGGTTGTCGCTGTTGAGGTCCGGCAGGTAGCGGCGACGGCCGAGCAGGGTCTCGGTGTAGCCGGTGGCGCGGGCCTCGTCGACGACCCGGCGCAGGTAGTCGCGCACGCCGCCGAAGCGCTCGAAGTAGGTGTCCATCAGGCCCTGCGCCTCGGCGGGCTTGATGCCGAGCTGCTGGGAGAGCCCGTACGCGGACAGCCCGTACGCCAGGCCGTAGGACATCGCCTTGATCTTGCGGCGCATCTCGGCGTCGACCGCGTCGCCCGGGACCTCGAAGACCTGGGAGGCGACGGTGGTGTGCAGGTCCTCGCCGGTGGCGAAGGCCTCGATCAGCGCCTCGTCCTCGGACAGGTGCGCCATGATCCGCAGTTCGATCTGCGAGTAGTCGGCGGTGAGCAGCGACTCGTAGCCCTCGCCGACGACGAAGGCGCGGCGGATGGCGCGGCCCTCCTCGGTGCGGACCGGGATGTTCTGCAGGTTCGGGTCCTGCGAGGAGAGCCGGCCGGTGGCGGCGACCATCTGGTTGAAGGTGGTGTGGATCCGGCCCTTGGGCGAGACGGTCTTGAGCAGGCCCTCGACGGTGGTGCGCAGCTTGGCCTGGTCGCGGTGGCGCAGCAGGATGACCGGCAGCTCGTTGTCGGTCTGGGTGGCCAGCCAGGTGAGCGCGTCGGCGTCGGTGGTGTAGCCGGTCTTGATCTTCTTGGTCTTGGGGAGCGCGAGCTCGCCGAAGAGGATCTCCTGGAGCTGCTTGGGCGAGCCGAGGTTGAACTCGCGCCCGGCGGCGGCGTGCGCCTCCTCGACGCAGCGCTGGATCTCGGCGGCGAACCGCGTCTCCAGGGTGGTGAGCCACGCGCCGTCGGCGGCGATGCCGTAGCGCTCCATGCGGGCGAGCAGGGCGGCGATGGGCAGCTCCATGTCGCGCATCAGCCCGGTGGCGCCGACCTCGGCGAGGCGGGTGTCGAAGAGCGCGGCGAGGTCGAGCACGGCGCGGGCCTGGAGCATCAGCGACTGGGCGGCGGCGGTCTCGTCCTCCTCCGGTGCGTCGAAGGCGAGTTGGCCGCTCTCGGTGGCGGGGGCCGGGGTGAGCGAGCGGGCCAGGTACTCCTCGGCGAGCACCTCCAGGGTGAAGGTGCGGCGGCCGGGCTTCTCCAGGTAGGCGGCGAGCGCGGTGTCGGCGACGACGCCCTCGATGGCCCAGCCGCGCTCGGCGAAGGCGCGCATGACCTGCTTGGCGATGTGCAGGGCCTTGGGGGCGGCGGGGTCGGCGAGCCACCCGGCGAGGGCCTGCTCGTCCTCCTCGGCGAGCAGCGCCGGGTCGAACCAGGCGGCGGACTCCCCGGCGGCGAGGGCGACTTCGGTGACCTCGCCGGTGCCGAGCGCCCACTGGTAGACGGCGGCGAGCGCGACCGTGGTCTTGCCGTCACAGGCGTGCTCGCGCAGCCAGGCGGCCAGGGTGCCCGGGTCGGTGAGCAGTTCGCCGTCGACCTCGACGCCGGGGGCGAGTTCGACGGCCTCCTCCTCGCCGGTGGCCGGGTCGATGCCGTGGACGCGGTCGCGGAAGTTGGCGTTGCGGAACTCCAGCGACTCCATCAGGGTGGCGACGGCGGCCTTGTCGAACGGCGCGCGGGCCAGGTCGGCGACGCCGAGCGGGAGTTCGACGTCGCGGACCAGCTCGGTGAGGACGCGGTTGCGCTTGACCGAGTCGAGGTGGTCGCGCAGCTTCTCGCCGATCTTGCCCTTCACCTCGTCGGCGCGGGCGACCAGTTCGTCGAAGGAGCCGAACTGGTTGACCCACTTGGCGGCGGTCTTCTCGCCGACGCCGGGGATGCCGGGCAGGTTGTCGGACGGGTCTCCGCGCAGCGCGGCGAGGTCCGGGTACTGGCGCGGGGTGACGCCGTACTTCTCGGTGACCTTCTCCGGGGTGAAGCGGGTGAGCTCGGAGACGCCCTTGGTCGGGTAGAGGACGGTGACGTGGTCGGTGACCAGCTGGAGCGAGTCGCGGTCGCCGGTGACGATGTCGACGTCGTAGCCGGCCGCCTCGGCGGCGGTGGCGAGGGTGGCGATGATGTCGTCGGCCTCGAAGCCCTCGGCGGTCAGCCGGGGGACGTTCATGGCGTCGAGCAGTTCGCCGATCAGGCCGACCTGGCTGCGGAACTCGTCCGGGGTCTTGGCGCGGTTGGCCTTGTAGTCGGGGAACTCGACGGAGCGGAACGTCTGCCGGGAGAGGTCGAAGGCGACGGCGAGGTGGGTGGGCTGCTCGTCACGGACGGTGTTGGCGAGCATCGACGCGAAGCCGTAGACCGCGTTGGTGGGCTGCCCGGTGGAGGTGTTGAAGTTCTCCACGGGCAGGGCGTAGAAGGCCCGGTAGGCCATCGAGTGCCCGTCGAGGAGCATCAGCCGGGGCCGCGGGCCGGCCCCGCCGCCACCCGTAGCGCCCTTGTCCGTACTCTGCGTAGCCACGTCAACGTCCGTTCCTGCCGATTCCACTACCGGCCACCGATCCTATGGCCCGGCACCGACAAAAGGGGCACGGCACCGGTGGGGTCGGGCCCCGCCCGGCGGGCCGGGCGAACGCCCCCGGGGCGCCACGCCAGCCTCCGCCCGCGCGCTCTACCACCGAGTAGGACGGTCGTACGATCACAGGCAGCAGCACCCGTGATCCCCCAGCGGCAGGAGTTCCCCGATGACCGATGCGGCCCCCGACACCGCCCTCTCCACCACCCCCGTCCTGAACGTCCCGCAGGACGTGCTGGACCACTTCGCCAAGCTCGGCGTCAGCCCGGAGACCTTCTCCGGCGGCCACCTCGGCGAGAAGCTCGGCATCCGCATCGTCGAGGCCTCCGGCGACCGCGTGGTCGGCACGATGCCGGTGGAGGGCAACCAGCAGCCGTACGGGCTGCTGCACGGCGGCGCGTCGGCGGCGCTGGCCGAGACGCTGGGCTCGATCGGGGCGATGCTGCACGCCGGCCCCGGCCGGTACGCGGTCGGCGTGGACCTCAACGCCACCCACCACCGCTCGGCGACCTCCGGCCTGGTCACCGGGGTGGCGACGGCCGTGTTCAAGGGCCGTACCGCCGCCACCTACGAGATCGCGATCACCGACGACACCGGCAAGCGGGTCACCAGCTGCCGGCTGACCTGCATGCTGCGCGACCTCTGACGACCCGACTAACGGGCCGACAGCTGCCGCGAGTTCAGCGGATAGGACATCAAATCCCTTTCCCGCCCCCTTGTTTGACCTTCCGCCCCACTGGGCAGGCGTTGGTCTGGACAAGGGGGCATTCGCATGCCCGGGCGCGGCCGACGAACTCCCGCACTTGTAACACTGCGTAACAGGCAGGAAATCCGAGCACATGCCGGCCCCGAGGGCCTCCAGTCGCCCCGGAGCCGCTTCACCGCGCCTTCCTGGTCCGAAATCCGGACGCGCACGGTCGAAACCCGGGAATCGGACGCAGCTGTCCGATTATCGACGACGCCAGCTGCAACCTGCATTTCTGGCCCTTACATCGCCCTACCAGCGGGTAAACGCCTGACAACACAAGGATCGATCGAGCCGAAACGACCACATGTTGAGACAACTCCTCCGTGTGCTCATAACAAGAGAATCACAGCCTGCTCGCACCACTGCCCGAGCCGCCCAACGACATCTAGAGTCACGGCCAGTCACCGCGCCACTCGATGGGCCCAGCCCGCCGCGCACTCCGGCTCCCGCCACTCAGGCGCGGGCGCCTCCTGAACCGAAGGGGACCCTCGTGCGTCATCGTTCAGCAGTTGTCGTGAGCATTGCCGTGATTGCCGCTCTCAGCCTCAGCGCCTGCGGCTCTCGCGGTGACAAGAAGTCCGGCGACGGGGGCGGCAGCGGCGGCGGCACCACCGTCACCATCGGCATCGACGCCCCGCTCACCGGCGACCTCTCCGCCATCGGCCTCGGCATCCGCAACTCCGTCGAACTCGCGGCCAAGAAGGCCAACGAGACCAACGAGGTCCCCGGCGTCAAGTTCCAGATCAAGGCCCTGGACGACACCGCCAAGCCCGGCCCCGGCCAGCAGAACGCCACCCAGCTCGTCGGCGACAACACCGTCCTCGGCGTCGTCGGCCCGCTCAACTCCAGCGTCGCCCAGTCGATGCAGCAGATCTTCGCCGACGCCAACCTCGTCGAGATCTCCCCCGCCAACACCGGCGTCGCCCTCAGCCAGGGCGAGAAGTGGGCCAGCGGCGAGAAGACCCGCCCCTTCAAGACCTACTTCCGCACGGCCACCACCGACGCCGTCCAGGGCCCCTTCGCCGCCCAGTTCCTCGCCAAGGACGCCAAGAAGTCCAAGGTCTTCCTCATCGACGACCAGAAGACCTACGGCGCCGGCCTCGCCGCCACCTTCAAGGCCGAGTTCACCAAGCAGGGCGGCACCATCGTCGGCGAGGAGCACGTCAACCCCGACGACCGCGACTTCGCGGCCATCGTCACCAAGGTCAAGAGCTCCGGCGCCGAAGCCGTCTACTACGGCGGCGAGTACCCCGCCGCCGGCCCGCTCTCCCTCCAGCTCAAGGAAGCCGGCGTCAACATCCCGCTGATGGGCGGCGACGGCATGCAGAGCGCCGACTTCATCAAGCTCAACCCCAAGAGCGCCGGCGACTTCGCTACCGCCGTCGGCGGCGCCGTCGAGCAGCTCCCGACCGCCGCCAAGTTCATCGCCGACTACAAGGCCGCCGGCTACAAGGACGCCTACGAGACCTACGGCGGCTACTCCTACGACAGCAGCTGGGCCATCATCCAGGCCGTCAAGTCCGTCGTCTCCGCCAACAACGGCAAGCTCCCCTCCAACGCCCGCGCCGCCATCGTCGACGCCGTCCAGAAGGTCTCCTTCGACGGCGTGACCGGCAAGGTCTCCTTCGACGAGTTCGGTGACACCACCAACAAGCAGCTCACCGTCTACACCGTCAAGGACGGCAAGTGGGACGTGGAGAAGACCGGCACCTTCAACGGCTGAGCCACCGCCTTCACGGCTGAGGCACCGCCTTCACGGCTGAGCCACCCGCCTTCGACGGCTGAGGCACCCGCCTCCAAGGGCTGAGCCACCCGCACCACCCTCTCCACCACAGCGCGCGGGGGCGCCACGAGTGCCCCCGCGCGCCCCCACATCCACCACCCACGCGGACACCCCCGAACGCACTACGGAGGCCCAGCGGTGCACGACCTACCGCAGCAGCTGGCCAACGGCCTGATCCTCGGCGCCCTCTACGGACTCGTCGCGATCGGCTACACGATGGTCTACGGCATCGTCCAGCTCATCAACTTCGCCCACGGCGAGATCGTCATGGTCGGCGGCTTCGGCGCCCTGACCGCCTACCTCGCCCTCCCCGGCGGCACCACCCTCTGGCTGGCCCTACCGCTGATGCTGATCGCCGGCGTCCTGGTCTCCACGCTCACCGCCGTCGCCGCCGAGCGGTTCGCCTACCGCCCCCTGCGCAACGCGCCCCGCCTCGCCCCGCTGATCACCGCGATCGGGCTGTCCATCTTCCTGCAGCAACTCGTCTTCTCCTTCTACCCCGACGCCAAGAAGGCCCGCGTCTTCCCCAAGCTCCCCGGCGACCCCTTCAGCCTCGGCTCCGTCACCATCCAGCGCAGCGACCTCTTCCTGATCATCGCCGCCCCGCTGTGCATGCTCGCCCTCGGCTGGTTCGTCACCCGCACCCGCTCCGGCCGCGCCATGCAGGCCACCAGCCAGGACCCCGACACCGCCAAGCTGATGGGCATCGACACCGACCGCATCATCGTCATGGCCTTCGCCATCGGCGCCGCGTTCGCCGCCGTCGCCGCCATCGCCTACGGCCTGCGCAGCGGACAGATCGACTTCCGGATGGGCTTCATCCTCGGCCTCAAGGCCTTCACCGCCGCCGTCCTCGGCGGCATCGGCAACATCTACGGCGCCATGCTGGGCGGCCTCGCCCTCGGCCTCGCCGAAGCCCTCGCCACCGGCTACATCCAGCACCTGCCCGGCATGCACCTCTTCGGAGGCGGCGCCTGGAAGGACGTCTGGGCCTTCGTACTCCTCATCCTCGTGCTCCTCGTCCGGCCCCAAGGGCTGCTCGGCGAGCGCGTCGCGGACAGGGCGTGACCACCATGACCACCACCGAAACCACCCCGGTCATCCCCCTGCCGGCCCGCGCCGCCGCCGCCCTCACCGGCCTCGGCGCCCTCGCCACCGCCGCCTCCGCCGCCATGTCCTGGACCTGGACCTCCGACTTCCCCGGCGACCTCACCTACTACGGCTCCCCCGCCGGCCTCCAATGGCTCGCCCTCACCGCCGGCATCCTCACCCTCGTCCTGCTGCTCGCCACCCAAGGCGTCCCCGGCCTGCGCTGGGCCGCCCCCACCCGCAACAACAACGCCGTCCTGTACGCCGCCACCGGCGCCCTCGCCGTCAGCGCCTACTCCGTCACCTCGATCGCCGTCGAACTCGACGGCCTCGTCAACCTCGAACCCGGCGGCTGGGTCCTCGCCGCCGGCGGCCTGATCAGCGTCCTCGGCGCCCTCGGCCTCCCCCTCGACCGCCGCACCAGCGTCCCCCTGCGGATCGTCGACAAGCGCCTCTTCCTGCTCGTCCCCGCCGCCCCCCTCGTCTGGTTCGGCGCCCACGCCATCCCCGGCGACAAGCCCGTCGCCCCCGTCCTCACCGCCCTCGCCGGCGGCGTGGCCATCGCCACCGGCGCCGTGCTCCTCCTCCAGCTCGGCCACCTCGCCAACAGCCGGCTGCGCCTCGGCAAGATCGAGCGCCCGCTGCCCGCGCCGCGCCTACTGCCCTCCTGGGTCGAGGTCCTGATCATCGTCGGCGCCTTCGGGCTCGGCCTCTTCGCGATCACCTTCGGCATCGACACCGAATACGGCGAACTCTTCACCGGCTTCCTGCTGTTCACCGCACTCGCCGTCGCCGCCCTCACCAAGTCCGGCCTGATCGCCCGACTGCGCGCCCTGACCGTCAAGCACCGCCCCGTCACCACCGGCGCCGCCTTCGCCGCCGCCGCCAGCTTCCCCTTCACCCAGAGCAGCGACCAGTACACGTCGGTCGCCACCAACATCCTGATCTTCGCCACCGTCGCCCTCGGCCTCAACATCGTCGTCGGCCTGGCCGGCCTGCTCGACCTCGGGTACGTCGCCTTCCTCGGCGTCGGCGCCTACGCCGCCGCCCTGGTCTCCGGCTCCCCCGCCTCGCCCATCCACGTCCAGTTCCCGTTCTGGGCCGCGATGCTCACCGGCGCCGCCGTCTCCATGGTCTTCGGCGTCCTCATCGGCGCCCCCACCCTGCGGCTGCGCGGCGACTACCTCGCCATCGTCACCCTCGGCTTCGGCGAGATCTTCCGCATCACCATGCTCAACCTCAACGGCACCACCGGCCCCAAGATCACCAACGGCTCCAACGGCATCCCGCGGATCCCCGACCTGGAGATCCTCGGCTTCGACCTCGGCAAGTCCCACACCGTCGCCGGCATCGAACTCGGCCGCTTCTCCAACTACTACCTGCTGATGCTCCTCGTCACCGCCCTCGTCGTGCTGATCTTCGCCCGCGTCGGCAACTCCCGCATCGGCCGCGCCTGGGTCGCCATCCGCGAGGACGAGACCGCCGCCGAAGCCATGGGCATCAACGGCTTCCGCCTCAAGCTCCTCGCCTTCGCCCTCGGCGCCTGCCTCGCCGGCCTCGCCGGCACCGTCCAAGCCCACGTCAGCTACACCGTCACCCCCGACCAGTACACCTTCGCCGAAGCCCTCCCGCCCAACTCGGCCTTCCTGCTCGCCGCGGTCATCCTCGGCGGCATGGGCACCATCAGCGGCCCCCTCGCCGGCGCCACCCTCCTCTTCCTCATCCCGAAGAAGCTCGAGTTCCTCGCCGACTACCAGCTCCTCGCGTTCGGCGCCGCCCTCATCATCCTGATGCGCGTCCGCCCCGAGGGCCTCATCCCCAACCGCCGCCAGCAGCTGGAGTTCCACGAGGCCGCCATCCCGGCCCAGCCCACCGGCGAGCCGACCGCACTCACCAAGGCAGGGGCGTGACCCACCCGATGAGCACCACCGCCGCACCCCTGCTCGAAGTCACCGGCGTCACCATGCGCTTCGGCGGCCTCACCGCCGTCAACGACGTCTCCCTCACCGTCGGCGAGGGCGAGATCATCGGCCTCATCGGCCCCAACGGCGCCGGCAAGACCACCTTCTTCAACTGCCTCACCGGCCTGTACGTCCCCACCGAAGGCGCCGTCCGCTACCGCGACGTCGTGCTGCCGCCCAAGCCCCACCTCGTCACCCAGGCCGGCATCGCCCGCACCTTCCAGAACATCCGGCTCTTCGCCAACATGACCGTCCTCGAGAACGTCCTCGTCGGCCGCCACACCCGCACCAAGGAAGGCATCTTCTCCGCCATCCTCCGCGGCCCCGGCTACCACCGCGCCGAAGCCGAAAGCCGCGCCAAGGCCATGGAACTCCTCGAGTTCACCGGCCTCGCCGCCAAGGCCGACCACCTCGCCCGCAACCTCCCCTACGGCGAGCAGCGCAAGCTCGAAATCGCCCGCGCCCTCGCCTCCGAACCCGGCCTGCTCCTCCTCGACGAACCCACCGCCGGCATGAACCCCCAGGAGACCCGCGCCGCCGAGGAACTCGTCTTCGCCATCCGCGACAAGGGCATCTCCATCCTCGTCATCGAGCACGACATGCGCTTCATCTTCAACCTCTGCGACCGCACCGCCGTGCTCGTCCAGGGCCAGAAGATCGTCGAAGGCGACCGCGAAACCGTCCAGAACGACGAACGCGTCATCACCGCCTACCTCGGCGCCCCGCTCGAAGACAGCACCCCGGCAGGCCCGGAGACCGTTACGGAGACCGACCAGTGACCGCACTCCTCGAGGTCGAGGACCTCCGCGTCGCCTACGGCAAGATCGAAGCCGTCAAGGGCATCAGCTTCACCGTCGAACAGGGCGAGGTCACCACCCTCATCGGCACCAACGGCGCCGGCAAGACCACCACCCTGCGCACCCTGTCCGGCCTCCTCAAGCCCACCGCCGGACGCATCACCTTCGACGGCCAGGACCTCTCCACCGTCCCCGCCCACAAGATCGTCGCCCTCGGCCTCGCGCACTCCCCCGAAGGCCGGCACATCTTCCCCCGCATGACCATCGAGGAGAACCTCCTCCTCGGCGCCTTCCTGCGCACCGACACCGCCGGCATCGCCGCCGACGTCGAACGCGCGTACTCGCTGTTCCCCATCCTCGGCGAACGCCGCAAGCAGGCCGCGGGAACGCTCTCCGGCGGCGAACAGCAGATGCTCGCGATGGGCCGGGCCCTGATGTCCCAGCCCAAGCTGCTCATGCTGGACGAGCCGTCGATGGGCCTCTCCCCGCTGATGATGCAGAAGATCATGGCGACCATCATCGAACTCAAGTCGTCCGGTACGACCATCCTCCTGGTCGAGCAGAACGCCCAGGCGGCACTGTCGCTGTCCGACCAGGGCTACGTCATGGAGACCGGCCGCATCGTCCTCTCCGGCACCGGCGCCGACCTCCTCCACGACGAGTCCGTCCGCAAGGCCTACCTCGGCGAGGACTGACCCCTTCCACGCGAGAGGGCCCGGCGGAAACATCCGCCGGGCCCTCCGTCGCTCGCCCTACTCGGACTTGCCCTCATCCGCCTTCTTGCGGTCCTGGGCGTCACCCTCCTCGATGACCGCCTCGGCCACCGCCGCCATCGTCATCCGCCGGTCCATCGACGTCTTCTGGATCCACCGGAAGGCAGCAGGCTCGTTCAGCCCGAACTTCGTCTGCAGCACACCCTTCGCCCGGTCCACCAGCTTCCGGGTCTCCAGCCGCTGGGTGAGATCCCCGATCTCCTTCTCCAGCGCCCGCATCTCGGTGTACCGCGACACCGCCATCTCGATCGCCGGCACCAGGTCCGACTTCGAGAACGGCTTGACGATGTACGCCATCGCCCCCGCGTCCCGCGCCCGGTCCACCAGCTCCCGCTGCGAGAACGCCGTCAGCATCAGCACCGGCGCCAGGTGCTTGTCGTGGATCTGCTCCGCCGCCGACAACCCGTCCAGCACCGGCATCTTCACATCGAAGATCGCCAGATCCGGCTTCAGCTCCTCCACGAGCTTCACCGCCGTCGCCCCGTCCCCCGCTTCGCCGACGACGGTGTACCCCTCCTCCTCGAGCATCTCCTTGAGGTCGAGACGGATCAGCGCCTCGTCCTCGGCGATCACAATCCGGGTGATCTGGGGCGTATCGGTCTCAAGCGGCTGTGCCTGCTCGTCGGCGGTGCTCACGGGGCTCCTAGTTCCGGCGGGGTACTGCATGCACGAGGGTACCTAGACACGGTATGTTTGAGACACGACGGCAAGGCAAGTGCCTTCAAATCGTAGGCCCCGATAGCCCAATTGGCATGAGGCAATGGTCTCAAACACCATACAGTGTGGGTTCGAATCCCACTCGGGGCACTTTTCCTTCGAATCGAAGGGACCGGTATCCGGTCCAACGGTTTTCGTACTCAGGGGATCTTCACTCGATCGAGCGGAGATCCCCTTGTTTGCATGCATACGACCATCTCGCAATGCAATCTCGCTCGTATGTACGACATGGCTACACGCCAGCGGGCATTGGAGCTCCACGCATCCGGGCTGACCTTCAGCCAGGTCAGCCGCGCGACCGGGGTATCCCGGTTCGCGATCCGCGAGTGGGCGTCCGGTGCCGTACCCAGTCCACGCATGACCGCCGAATGTCCGGCCCACAGCGGCCGGCTCGATCCTTCGCGTCCGCCCGCCGACTACACCTACCTGCTCGGTCTCTACCTCGGCGACGGCTGCATCAGCGAGGGCCGTCGCAAGGTGTACGCCCTGCGCATCGCCTGCTGCGATTCCTGGCCCGGACTCATCGACGAGTGTGAGCGGGCCGTTTCCGCCGTCATGCCACACAACAAGGTGATGCGCGTCCGCGCGCCCGGCTGCACGAGTGTCGTCAGTACCAGCAAGCACTGGCCCTGCCTCTTCCCCCAGCACGGCCCCGGCAAGAAGCACGAGCGCACCATAGTCCTGGCGCCCTGGCAGCAGGAGATCGTCGATGCCTACCCATGGGAGTTCCTGCGGGGCCTGATCCACTCCGACGGCTGCCGCATCACCAACTGGGCGACCCGCACGGTCGGGGGCGTCACGAAGCGCTACGAGTACCCGCGCTACTTCTTCACCAACACCTCGACCGACATCATCGGCCTCTTCACCGCAACCCTCGACGCCGTCGGCGTCCAGTGGCGGGCCGCCCCGCGTCCTGCCGGCGCCACCAACATCTCCGTCGCCCGCAAGGACTCCATCGCCCTCATGGACGCCCGCATCGGCCCCAAGTACTGACAGCGGCGCGACCCCGAACGAGGCCGCGCCGCCAGGGAACCTCAGGCGTCCAACGTGCCCACGTGGTGGACGCGGACGAGGTTGGTGGAGCCGGCGAGGCCGGGGGGCGACCCTGCCGTGATGACGACGATGTCGCCCTTCTGGCAGCGGCCCAGCGACAGCAGGGCCGCGTCGACCTGTTCGACCATCTGGTCGGTCGTCGGGGCGAACGGGCCGAGGAAGGTCTCCACGCCCCAGGTGAGGGCGAGTTGGCTGCGGACTGCCGGTTCGTAGGTGAAGGCGAGTACGGGGATGGGTGAGCGGTAGCGGGTCAGTCGGCGGGCGGTGTCGCCGGATTGGGTGAAGGCGATCAGGTACTTGGCGTGCAGGAAGTCGCCGATCTCGGCGGCGGCGCGGGCGACGGCGCCGCCTTGGGTGCGCGGCTTGCTGCCGGTGGTCAGCGGGGGCAGGCCGGCGGCGAGGATGTCGTTCTCGGCGGCTTCGATGATCCGGCCCATGGTCTTGACGGTCTCGACCGGGTACTTGCCCACCGAGGTTTCCCCGGAGAGCATCACCGCGTCCGTGCCGTCGAGGACGGCGTTGGCGACGTCGGAGGCCTCGGCGCGGGTGGGCCGGGAGGCGTTGATCATCGAGTCGAGCATCTGGGTGGCGACGATGACGGGCTTGGCGTTGCGCCGGGCGAGCTTGATGGCGCGCTTCTGGACGAGCGGGACCTGTTCGAGGGGCATCTCCACGCCCAGGTCTCCGCGGGCCACCATGATGCCGTCGAAGGCGTCGACGACGGATTCGAGGTTCTCGACGGCCTGCGGTTTCTCGATCTTGGCGATGACGGGGACGTACCGTCCTTCCTCCGCCATGATCCGGTGGACGTCCTCGACGTCTCGCCCGCTGCGGACGAAGGAGAGCGCGATGAGGTCGGCGCCGGTGCGCAGGGCCCAGCGCAGGTCGGCGACGTCCTTGTCGCTGAGTGCGGGGACGGAGACGGCGACGCCGGGGAGGTTGAGGCCTTTGTGGTCGGAGACGAGGCCGCCTTCGATGACGAGGCAGCGCACCCGGGGCCCGTCGACGGCGACGACCTCCAGGGTGACGCGGCCGTCGTCGACCAGGATGCGTTCGCCGCGGCTGACGTCGCCGGCGAGTCCGGCGTAGGTGGTGCCGCAGATGTCCTTGTCTCCGACGACGCCCTTGTCGGTGGAGATGGTGAACTCGTCGCCGCGTTCGAGAAGTACCGGACCGTGGGCGAAGGTGTCGAGCCGGATCTTCGGGCCTTGAAGGTCAGCGAGGACGCCGACGCTTCGGCCGGTTTCGTCGACGGCTTTGCGGACGCGGCGGTAGCGTTCCTCGTGCTCGGCGTGCGTGCCGTGGCTGAGGTTGAGTCGGGCGATGTCCATCCCGGCGTCGACCAGGGTTTTGATCTGGTCGTACGAGTCGGTGGCGGGCCCGAGAGTGCAGACGATTTTTGCTCGGCGCATAGTGCTGAGACTAGGCATTACCGGCGCGTAACAACGAGGCGGGTCCGGACTGCGGGATGACCTTTGCGGTAAGGCGAGTTGAACAATCTGACACGTCCTCGGACCGGTGTGCGAGGCCTGCCGCCCCGGCGCCTCCGGTCGCGCCCGCGAACGGGTCGGTCGATGCGATTCCGTGAAGGGGTGTTCACCTCTGGTTCACCGTCACTTCCGTTACTGCTCCCCGCCCGGCGGGACGCTCGTCACCCCGGGGTGACGGCCCGGAGGTTCGGGTGACCACCCGGACGACGTAGACGACGCGGCAGAAGTCGCGTCCGAGGGGGGTTCGGCATGAAACGCGGCGCTCTGGGGGTGGTGGCGACCCTGGCCCTGCTGGGCTGGGTGGCCTATGCGCTGATCCCCGACGGCGGCAAGGGGGGACCCGCGGTGGTCGCGGTCACCGGCCTGATCGGGTCGGAAAAACGTGACTTCTTCGAAGATCCGGCCGTCAAGGCCGAGTTGAAGAAGCAGGGCCTGGAGGTCCGGGCGGATTCGACCGGCTCCTGGACGATGAGCGAGCAGGCGAAGAGCACCACGGGACTGGACTTCGCCTTCCCGGCGAGCGCCGCGCCGGCCCGGGAGATCCAGCGCAACTGGGAGCTGAAGGACTCGCCGCTGGTGCCCTTCTACTCTCCGCTGGTGATCGTGACGCACGAGTCGGCGGCGCGGGTCCTGAAGGACAGCCAGCTGGCGGACGTGGACGCCAAGGGCGTCTGGACGTTCCGGATGGACAAGTACGTGGCGGCGCTGAAGAGCGGCCAGAAGTGGAAGGACCTCCAGGGCGCGGGCGAGCACCCGGAGTTGACCGGCCCGCTGTTCGTGTCCACCACGGATCCGGAGACCTCGTCCTCGGGCGCGATGTACCTGGCGCTGCTCTCCTACATCGCGAACGGCAACCAGGTGGTGCAGGACGACGCGGGGGTGAACGCCGTCCGGGACGTCCTGGCCGCCTCGAACGGCGTCCAGGGCATGCAGAAGATCAGCAGCGACGAACCGTTCCGGGACTTCTTCGCGGGCGTGGGCACGCTGGTCTTCGCCTACGAGTCGCAGGCCGCCGCCCTGCCGCTGCGGGGCAAGGACACCGGGGACATGGTGGTGATGTACCCGGACACGACGATCCAGTCGGACCACACGCTGGTGGCCCGGACGGACGGCGGCCGCAAGTTGGCCGACGCGCTGGAGAACGACGCGGTGCTGCGCAACCTGGAAGCCCGGTACGGCCTGCGCCCGCAGGCCGACCAGGAGGCCTTCTGGAACCTGATGAAGGACAAGAAGCCGTCCTTCGCGCACGATCTGAGGAACTCCGGGTTCAAGCAGGCCACGCTGCCCTCACTGGACAACCTCCTCAAGCTGACCGCCGCGGCGAAGGGTGGGACCCCGAAGTGAACCTCCGTACGAAGCGCCGCAGCCGGCTCACCGCCGCACTGGTGGCCGTCCTGGCGGCGGTGACCGCCTGCACCTCCTCCGGCGACAAGCCCGGCCCGGGGCCCTCGGACCCGCCCGCCGAGACCGCCCGGCCGGGGGTGCTGCGCATCCTGGCCGGCAGTGAACTGCAGGACCTGGCACCGGTGTTGGAGGAGGCCCGGAAGGCCACCGGGGTGACCGTGCAGTTCTCCTGGACGGGCACCCTGGACGGCGCGGACGCGGTGTCCTCGGGCCGGGCCGACGGCAAGTACGACGCGGTGTGGTTCCCCTCCAACCAGTACCTGCGCCTGGACCCGACCGGGAAGTCCAAGGTGCTGTCCGAGACTCCCGTGATGGTCTCCCCGGTGGCGATCGGGGTGCGCTCCTCAGTGCTCGGCGATCTGGGTTGGGGCGACGGCTCGAAGGTCACCTGGGCGCAGGTCGGTGACGCGGCCGCGGCCGGCAAGCTGACGTACGGGATGGCCGACCCCTCACGTTCCAACTCCGGCTTCTCCACCCTGGTGGCGGTCGCCTCGGCGTTCTCCAAGGCGGACGGGGCGCTGGCCGAGGCGGACGTGCAGAAGGCGACGCCGCAGCTGAAGCAGTTCTTCACCGGCCAGAAGCTGACCTCCGGGTCCTCGGGCTGGCTGGCCCAGGCGTACACCCGGGCCGAGTCGGGCCTGGTGGGCGCGCTGGTGAACTACGAGTCGGTACTGCTGTCGCTGAACAAGACGCTGCCGCCGCAGCAGCAGCTGACGGTGGTGCGCCCGGTGGACGGCGTGGTGTCGGCGGACTACCCGCTGTCGCTGCTGTCCTCGGCCGCGCCGGACCAGCGTGACGCCTTCCAGCGGCTGACCTCGTACCTGCTCAAGGACGAGGTACAGAAACGCATCTCCGAGACGACGCTGCGCCGCCCCGCGACGGCGGGCGTGGCCCCGGCCGCCGGGCTGCCGACGGACCGCCGCCGGGAGCTGCCCTTCCCGGGCACCCGGGCGGTGGCGGACGGCCTGCTGGCCTCGTACCAGAACGATCTGCGCCGCCCGTCCCGGACGGTGTACGTGCTGGACACCTCGGGCTCGATGGAGGGCTCGCGGATCACGGCGCTGAAGAACGCGATGGGCCGGCTGACCGGGGCGGACGACACCCGCGGGGTGCGGCGCTTCCGGAACCGCGAGGAGGTCACCCTGGTGTCCTTCGCCTCCTCGGTGAAGTGGTCCAAGACGCACGTGGTGCCGCCCACGGGCAGCCAGCCCGGTCCGCAGGAGGAGCTGGCGGCGATCAACTCGGACGTGCAGTCGCTGGCGGCCTCGGGCGGCACGGCGGTGTACGGCTCGCTGGAGGAGGCGTACCGGGTGATCGAGCGCCAGCAGGCGGCGGCGAACGACGACCGGTTCACCTCGATCGTGCTGATGACCGACGGGGAGAGCAACGTCGGCGCGTCGGACGCCGACTTCAAGCGCTTCCACGACGGGCTGCCGGCCTGGGAGAAGTCGATCCCGGTGTTCCCGATCAAGTTCGGCGAGGCCGCGGTGACCCAGCTGCAGGGGATCGCGGACATCAGCGGCGGCAAGCTGTTCGACGGCTCGGGCTCGCTGGACGGGGCGTTCGAGGAGATCCGTGGCTACCAGTGACGGGCCCGTCCGGCTGGCGCTGCGGTACCTGAACTCGGCCAAGAACCTGGCCGGCCTCGCGGGCGCCGCGGTCGGGGTGGGGCTGCACCAGTTCGAGCTCGGCGGGAGCCTGTGGCCCGGGGTGGCGGCCGCCCTGTACGGGGTGGGCGCGCTGGTGGCGCCCGGTCGCAAGCCCGACCCGCCCGACCCGCCCGACCCGCCCGGCCGGCCGACGACGGACCCCAACCCGGGCCCGGAGTCAGGGTCGGAGTCGGAGTCGGAGTCAGGGTCAGGAACGGGGTCGGTGTCCCGGCCGGTCCCGGTGTCGGTGTCGGTCTCGGTGCCTCAGCCGGTGCCCCTGCCCGACCCCGAGCTGGAGGCGCTGGCCGCCTACCTGGGCGCCGTGCCGCTGCCGCCCACCGCCGGGGTGGACGGTCTGCTGACGGCGCTGCGCGAGGCCGGTCCCGGCCCGGTGGCGGAGCGGATCGTCCGGCACCGGCTGCCGCTCGCGGTGGCCGGCTACCTGCGGGCGCGGACCTGGCAGCCGTGGGCGGGCCCGGACGCCCCGGACCCGGCGGCCGAACTGGGCCGCGAGGTGGTCCTGCTGACCGCCGAACTGTCCTGACCCGGGGCCGGCCGCGAGCCGGCCCCGAGCCAGGGCCCCGAGCCAGGGCTCCAAACCAGAGCCCCGAGCCGGAGCCGCAGGTCAGGAGCGCAGGTCAGGACCCGCCTGCTCCCTTTACCACCCCGCCCCCGCCCATCTTCGTCACGAACGAGTCGCCAAGATCTCACCTCTTGGACAGGTCCGGGGGCTATTCAGCGACCCGGCCCGCACGGCACACTTCTACGCGCGTCCCTCTACGCGCGTCGATGCATTGACGCGATGTCGACGCGTCGACGCGCACCCACTCACGTACACCAGTTGACGGCCCATCTGCCGTCGTTCCCACCCGGGAGAGTCGTCCATGCCCCTGAACCGCCGTGACTTCGTCACCCGGTCCGCCGCCACCGCCGCCGGCGCCGCCCTGGCGAGCGGTGCCGCCGTGGCCGCCGCCCCCTCCGCCGCGGCCGCCGAGCCGGACACGGCGGCCGCCAAGGGCCCGCGCAAGCCCCGCAAGCAGGCCTTCACCGTCATGGGCACCACCGACCTGCACGGCCGGGTGCTCAACTGGGACTACTTCACCGACGCCGAGTACCTCGACAAGGCGCACAACGCGGTCGGCCTCGCCAAGATCTCCACCCTGGCCAACCAGGTGCGCGAGGAGAAGGGCTGGGACCGCTGCCTGCTGATCGACTCCGGTGACATCATCCAGGGCACCCAGCTGACCTACTACTACGCCCGGGTCGAGCCGATCGCCACCGACGGCGACACCGTCCCGGACCACCCGATGGCCGTCGCCATGAACCTCATGGAGTACGACGCCGCCGCGCTCGGCAACCACGAGTTCAACTACGGCATCCCGACCGTGAAGGCCTTCGAGGACCAGCTGGAGTTCCCGCTGCTGGGCGCCAACGCGCTGCACGCGAAGAACGAGAAGCCGGCCTTCCCGCCGTACGTGATCAAGGAGCTGCACCTCGGCGAGGGCAAGCCGCTGAAGGTCGGCATCCTCGGCCTCACCAACCCGGGCATCGCGATCTGGGACAAGGCCAACGTCAGCGGCCAGATGATCTTCCCGGGCATCGTGGAGACCGCCGCCAAGTACGTGCCGCGGATGAAGGCGGCGGGCGCGGACGTCATCGTGGTCTCGGCGCACTCCGGCATCGACGAGCCGACCACCTACGGCGACCAGCTGCCCTGGCCCGAGGACGCCTCGGGCGAGATGGCGGAGACCGTCGCGGACATCGACGCGGTGCTGGTGGGCCACACCCACAAGGAGGTCCCGCAGCGCCTGATCGTCAACAAGAAGACCGGCAAGACGGTCGTGCTCTCCGAGCCGCTCTGCTGGGGCCAGCGCCTGAGCTGCTTCGACTTCGAGGTCGAGTTCGCCAACGGTGCCTGGAAGGTCACCTCGGTCTCCTCGCGGGTGCTGAACTCCAACACCGTGCCGGAGAACCCGGAGATCACCAACGCGCTCACCGAGCAGCACAAGAAGGTCGTCGCGTACGTCAACCAGAACATCGGCACCAGCAAGATCGAGCTGTCGATCGCCGACGCCCGCTTCAAGGCGACCCCGATCATCGACCTGATCGGCAAGGTCCAGGCCGACGCCGTCAAGGCCGCGTTGGCGGGCGGGCAGTACGCCAACCTGCCGGTGCTCGCCCAGGCCGCCCCGTTCAACCGCACCGCCCTGATCCCGTCCGGCCAGGTCAAGCTGCGCGACGCCGCGGGCCTCTACATCTACGAGAACACCATGGAGGCCCGCATCCTGACGGGCGCCCAGCTCAAGGACTACCTGGAGTTCTCGGCGAAGTACTACAACCAGCTCGCCCCGGGCGCCCCGGTCGACAAGGACGCCCTGACCGGCGCCGAGACCACCCCGGACTACAACTACGACTCGGTCTACGGCCTGAGCTACGACATCGACATCGCCCAGCCGAAGGGCCAGCGGATCGTCAACCTGTCCTTCCAGGGCAAGCCGATCGACCCCGCCGCCCAGTTCGTCCTGGCCGTCAACAACTACCGCGCCAACGGCGGCGGCAACTTCCCGCACGTCGCCGGCGCCAAGCTGGTCTGGTCGAACTCCGACGAGATCCGCAACACCATGATCGCCTGGGTGAAGGCCAAGGGCGTCATCGACCCCGCCGACTTCTTCACCAACTCCTGGCGCCTGGTCCGCGCCGGCCAGCCGGTCTTCTGACCGGCCCTCCCCCCACGAGGCGCCGCCGGGCCCGTCCGCCCGGCGGCGCCTCGCCACATCCGGGCGGTGGAAGAATGGCGTCATGAGCGAGTTCCAGATCCCCGAGCGCCACGCGCGGCTCCTGGCGTACGCGCAGAGCCTGACCCCGCCCGCCGGGTGGAAGATCGAGATCTCCGGAGACGAGATCATCATGATGGCCGGCCCCTCAGTCATCCACCAGCACAACGTTCTGTTCGTTCGCGAGCAGATCGACGCACACCGTCCGTCCGACTTGATGCCGAGCGAGAACACAGACCTCGCCTCCCCGAACGTCGGCACGCTGCGAAACCCCGACCTGACCTACATCCCGCGCTCCTTCGTCAAGCAAGGCGGTAACGAGGTGCCCGCCGAGCAGGCGGCCATCGCGGTGGAGATCGCCTCCCCGTCGAACCCCGAGAACGACCTGGTCGGCAAGGTCCGCGACTACCCGCTGATGGACATCCCGCTGTACCTGCTGATCGACCCGCGCACCAGCGCCATCACGCTCTACTCCGAGCCCTCCGCCACCGGCTACCACCAGCAGTGGAACGGGAAGTTCGGCGACCGGGTGCCGATCCCGGCCCCCTTCGGCTTCGAGCTCGCCACCGACGGCCTCGTCCGCTACCCGGCCTGACTTGCTCTCCGATCAAGACGATCGGACATCTGACAGAGACTGGAGGATATTCATCGGCTCGCCCGCCCTCCCTATCGTTGAGGCATCGAGAACGGCCCCACGGGGGGCCGGTGTTGACCGGGTGGGGAGTGAGTGCAATGCGTGCGGTGGTGCAGCGTGAGGTCGGCGGGCCGGAGGTCCTGGAGGTCGCCGAGGTGGCGCGTCCGGAGCTGCTGAGCGGCGAGGTGCTGGTGCGGGTGAAGGCCGCCGGGGTGAACCCGGTGGACGTGGCGGTGCGGGCGGGCCTGTTCCCGCTGCTGGGCGAGCCGGCGTTCACGGTGGGCTGGGACGTCTCCGGGGTGGTCGAGGAGGCCGCGCCCGGCGCCCGGTACCGGGTGGGCGAGGAGGTGTACGGGATGCCGTTCTTCCCGCGTGCCGCGAACGCCTACGCCGAGTACGTGGCCGCGCCGTCCCGCCAGCTGGCCCGCAAGCCCGCCTCGGTCGACCACGTGCAGGCCGCCGCCCTGCCGCTGGCCGCGCTGACCGCCTGGCAGGGCCTGGTGGACGCGGCGAACGTCGGCGAGGGGCAGCGGGTGCTGATCCACCGGGCGGCGGGCGGCGTCGGCCACTTCGCGGTGCAGATCGCCAAGGCCCGCGGCGCGTACGTGATCGCGCTGGCGAGCGAGCCCAAGCACGCCTTCCTCAAGGAGATCGGCGCCGACGAGGTGATCGACTACCGCACCACCGACTACACCCAGGCGGTCAAGGACGTCGACGTCGTCTTCGACTCCTCCTCCGAGAACACCCGCGCGCTGGAGGTGCTGAAGCCGGGCGGCTTCCTGGTGAGCATCATGGAGCACCGCGACCGGGAGCTCGCCGCCGCGGTCGAGGCCGCCGGACGCCGCTTCGCGGGCATCTCCGTCGAGCCCGACTACGCCGCGCTGGAGGCGATCGCCGCCCTGGTGGACGAGGGGCGGATCCGTCCGCACGTCGCGCAGGCCTTCCCGCTGGCCGAGGCCGGCCGGGCGCACGAGCTGGTGGGCTCCGGTACCGTCCAGGGCAAGGTCGTCCTCACCGTCGACTGAAGGCCCGAACGGACGGCGCCGGTTGCGGGCCACGATCGAGGGCGGACCACCAAAGGCACCGAAAGCACCGAAGGGGGACGGGCGTTGGACATCCTGACCGAGGCACTGGGCTCGATGCGGACGGCGTACCCGTCCTCCGTCCGCACCGAGGGCCGCGCCCCGTGGGCCCTGCGCCTGCCCCCGGTGCTCGGCGCCGGCTTCCACGTGGTGCTGTACGGCACCTGCTGGCTGCTCCCGCTGGGCACCGGGGAGGGGGCGGAGCGGCACGCGCCGGTGCCGCTCAGCCCCGGCGACATCGTCTTCCTGCGGGACGGCGGCGGCCACGTCCTGGCCGACCATCCGGACACGCCGCCGGTGGACACCCACGCCTGCCGGGTGAACGACGCCTCGCCGATCGGCACCCTCAGTCTGGGCGGCGACGGCGCCCGCACCAGCCTGCTGTGCGGCAGCTACCACCTGGACCAGGGCCGCCCGCACCCGATGGTCCGTCAACTGCCGACCCTGATCCACCTGCCGACCCGGCACGGCCGCCACCCCGAACTGGCCGCCGCCGTGCAGCTGTTGGGCACCGAGCTGGAGAACCCGCGGATCGGTTCGACCGGGATCGTCCCGGCGCTGATCGACTCGCTGCTGCTGTACATCCTGCGGGCCTGGTTCGAGGACCAGCCCGCCGCGACGGCCGACGGCTGGGCGGCGGCGCTGCGGGACGCCGCCGTCGCCCCGGCCCTGGCGGCGATCCACGAGGCGCCGGCCACCCCGTGGACGGTGGAGTCCCTGGCGGACCGGGCGGGCCTGTCCCGGGCGGCCTTCGCCCGCCGTTTCACCACCATGGTGGGCGAGCCGCCGATGGCGTACCTGACGCGTTGGCGGATGACCACGGCGGCCCGGCTGCTGCGCGAGTCGGAGGCGCCGCTGACCTCGGTCGCGACGCAGACCGGCTACGGCTCGGAGTACGCCTTCGCGAAGGCGTTCAAGCGGGAGTTCGGCCAGGCCCCCGGCGGTTACCGCCGAGAGGCCCGCGCCGCATAAAAACCACGCGAGAAGCCACGCGCGGGGCCTCACAAGAGCCCACGCGCGAGGCCCCACAAGAACCCACGCACGAGGCCTCGCGCGAAGCCACAAGGGCTAGAACGGGAACGCCGCCCGCCCGTGCTGCACCGAGATCCACTTCAGCGTCGTGAAGGCGTCCACCGTGGACTCCCCGTTGAGCCGCCCGACACCGGAGTTCTTCTCCCCGCCGAAGGGCACTCCCGGCTCGTCCGCGATGGTCGCGCCGTTGACGTGGATCATGCCGGTCTCGATCCGCTGGGCGAGCCGCACGCCGCGCTCGAGGTCGGCGGTGTGCACCGCGCCGCTGAGTCCGAACGGCGTGTTGTTGGCCATGCGTACGGCCTCGTCCTCGCCGTCGAAGGGCACCACCAGGGCGACCGGGCCGAACAGCTCGCGCTGCAGGATCGGCGCGTCCTCGGCGAGGCCGGTGAGCACGGTCGGTGCCATCAGGCTGCCGGTGGTGGTGCCGCGCAGCAGCGCGGTGCCGCCGGCGGCGACCGCCTGGTCGATCTGGGCGGAGAGGGCGTCGGCCTGGACGGGGTTGATCAGCGGGCCGATGTGGGTGGCCGGGTCCTTCGGGTCGCCGACGGTGAGCGAGGCGACCTTGGCGACGAACTTCTCGGTGAACTCGGCCTCGACGGCGCGGTCCACCAGGATGCGGTTGGCGGACATGCAGACCTGGCCCTGGTGGACGAAGCGGCTGAACACCGCGGCGTCGACGGCGTAGTCGAGGTCGGCGTCGTCGAGCACGATCAGCGCGCTGTTGCCGCCGAGTTCCAGGACCGAGCGCTTGAAGTGGGCGGCGGCGACGGTGCCGACGTGCCGGCCGACCTTGTCGGAGCCGGTGAAGGAGATCACCTTGGGCACCGGGTGTTCGATGAAGCTGTCGCCGATCTCGGCGATGTCGGTGATCACGACGTTCAGCAGGCCGGGCGGCAGGCCCGCGTCCTCGAAGATCTTCGCGATCAGGCCGCCGCCGACGACGGGGGTCTCCTGGTGCGGCTTGAGCACCACGCCGTTGCCGAGGGCGAGCGCCGGGGCGACCGCCTTGAGCGCCAGGAACAGCGGGAAGTTGAACGGGCTGATCACGCCGACGACGCCGACGGGCAGCCGGTAGAGCCGGTTCTCCTTGCCCTGGGCGGGCGAGGGCAGCAGTCGGCCCTCGGCGGCCACCGACAGGTGCAGGCACTCCCGCAGCAGGTCCTTGACCAGGGAGAGCTCGAAGCCGGCCTTGAGTGCGGTGCCGCCGAGCTCGGTCATGATCGCCGCGACGATCTCGGGTTCGCGTTCCTCGATCAGGCGCAGCGCGCGTTCGAAGACCAGTCGGCGCTGGTAGGGGTTGTCGGCGGCCCACCCCTTCTGGACGCGTTCGGCGGCGCGGTAGGCGCGGTCGACTTCGGCGGTGGTGGCGACGGTGATGGTGGCGAGCTTGTCGCCGGTGTAGGGGTCGACGTCGACGATGTCCCAGGAGCCGCTGCCGCTGCACCATTCGCCGTCGATGTACTGCAGCGCCAACTCGGAGAAGTACGACATCTGATCCCTCTCATGCACCGATCATGCACCGCCCTGATGGGGCATCATCGTACTGATGTGTTACAGCTCCTGGCGTACCGCGTGCAACAAGTCCCGGGTCCGCGCCGGGTCGAGGCTGTCGGCGACCAGGTCGTCCATGGCGTGCCGGTACTCGGTGACCTCGGCGGGTTTGTCGAGGTAGAGCGCGGTGGTGAACTGCTCGAGGTAGACGACGTCGGAGAGTTCCGGTTCGGCGAAGCCGAGCACGGTGAAGGCGCCGCTCTCGGCCGCCAGTCCGGCGTTGCCGAAGGGCAGTACCTGCAGCCGTACGTTGGGCAGTTCGCCGAGTTCCAGCAGCCGGTCGAGCTGGGCCCGCATCAGTTCGGGTCCGCCCCAGGGGCGGCGCAGTGCGGCTTCGTCCAGTACGGCGACGAGCTGCGGTGCGCGTTCGTCGGTGAGTACGGCCTGGCGCTTGAGGCGTACGTCGACCCGGCGTTCGATCTCCTCGGCCCCGTGGTCGTGGCAGCCGGCGGTGACGACGGCGCGGGCGTAGTCGGCGGTCTGCAGCAGCCCGTGGACGAACTGGACCTCGTAGCTGCGGATCTCGGCGGCGGATTCCTCGAGCCCGAGGTAGTTCTGGAACCAGCCGGGCAGTACGTCGCCGTATTCGTGCCACCAGGAGTTGGCGTTGGCGTCGCGGACCAGTCCGAGGACGGTGGCGCGTTCCTGTTCGGCGTCGACGCCGTAGAGGGTCAGCAGGTCGGCGACGTCGCGTTCCTTGAAGCCGACGCGGCCGAGTTCCATCCGGCTGATCTTGGATTCGGAGGCGCGGATCGAGTACCCGGCTTCCTCCCGGCTGACGCCTCTGGCCTCACGGAGCTTGCGCAGCTGGGTGCCGAGCATGAGGCGTCGTACCGTCGCGCCCCCGCCTGCCTGAGTCGTGCCCATCGAAGTCACCCTCCGCACTCGCGCAGCCCCCCGGCCGTCGGCGGCAGTCTGCCACCTGGCACCGACGAACAACAGCCCGTCCCGGGAGGCTTTCCGGTCCCTGGGAGAAGCCTGTGGTTCCGCTGTGAGCCAACCCTCGGTGTGCGGACGAAAAAACGGCGGCACCCACCGGTTCCCCTGCCCGGCACCCCCCGGAAAACCTCCCGGAAAACGCGACGGCGCCCGCCCTCCAACTGGTCGGGGAAGAGGGCAGGCGCCAGGAGACCGCGTTGGCCCGGCGACTCTGGCGGGGGCAGCGGGTTGAGCTCCCGGCGATGCGGCGCCGGGGGTTCGGGGGCCGGTCGGATCGTCAGACCACCAGGGGGCGGTCCGTGGGCCGGATCGGGGCGGGAAGCGGGGTCTTGCCGCCCAGGTACGTGTCCACCGCGGCAGCGGCCGAACGGCCTTCCGCGATGGCCCAGACGATCAGCGACTGGCCTCGGCCGGCGTCTCCGCAGACGTACACGCCATCGACATTGGTGGCGAACCGGCCGTCGCGGGCAATGTTACCTCGCGCGTCGAGGTCGGCTCCCAGCTGCTCGACCAGCCCGTTCTTGACGTCGGTGCCGGTGAAGCCCATGGCGAGGGTGACGAGCTGCGCGGGGATGGCCCGTTCGGTGCCCGGCCCGGGCTCGAACCGGCCGTCCTTGAACTCGACCTCGACGAGGTGCAGTTCCTCGACGTTGCCGTCCTCGTCGCCGGTGAAGTGGGTGGTGTTGACGGAGTAGATCCGCTCGCCGCCCTCCTCGTGGGCGGAGGTGACCTTGTACGTCATGGGCATGGTCGGCCACGGCTGGTGTCCGGGCCGGTCCTCGCCGGGGCGCGGCATGATCTCGAGCTGGGTGACGGAGGCGGCGCCCTGCCGGTGGGCGGTGCCGACGCAGTCCGCGCCGGTGTCGCCGCCGCCGATGACCACGACGTGCTTGCCCTTGGCGCTGACCGGCGACTCGACGAAGTCGCCTTCCTGCACCTTGTTGGCCAGCGGCAGGTACTCCATGGCCTGGTAGACGCCCTTGAGCTCGCGCCCGGGCACCGGCAGGTCGCGGGCGGTGGTGGCGCCGGCCGCGACGACGACGGCGTCGAAGCGCTCGCGCAGCTGCTGCCCGGTGATGTCCTCGCCGACGTGCACGCCGGTGCGGAACCGGGTGCCTTCCGCGCGCATCTGCTCGATGCGGCGGTTGATGTGGCGCTTCTCCATCTTGAACTCGGGGATGCCGTAGCGCAGCAGTCCGCCGATGCGGTCGGCGCGCTCGTACACGACGACGGTGTGCCCGGCGCGGGTGAGCTGCTGGGCGGCGGCGAGGCCGGCCGGGCCGGAACCGACGACGGCGACGGTCTTGCCGGACAGGCGCTCCGGCACCTGCGGGGTGACGCCGCCGCGGTCCCAGGCCTTGTCGATGATGGTGACCTCGACGTTCTTGATGGTCACCGCGTCCTGGTTGATGCCGAGGACGCACGCGGACTCGCACGGCGCGGGGCAGAGGCGGCCCGTGAACTCCGGGAAGTTGTTGGTGGCGTGCAGCCGCTCGATCGCGCCGACGAAGTCGTCCCGGTAGGCGAGGTCGTTCCACTCGGGGATGAGGTTTCCGAGCGGGCAGCCGTTGTGGCAGAACGGGATGCCGCAGTCCATGCAGCGACCGGCCTGCTTGGTGATGATCGGCAGGAGGCTGCGCTCGACGTAGACCTCGTTCCAGTCCCGCAGACGGACGTCCACGGGGCGGCGCTCGGCCAGCTGCTTGGGCGTGGTCAGGAAGCCCTTGGGGTCAGCCATGTGCCGCCTCCATCATCTTGCGAGTGGTCTCGGCCTCGGAGAGGCCATCGCGCTCGGCGGCGTCCTTGGCGGCGAGCACTGCCTTGTAGTCGGTCGGCATGATCTTGGAGAAGCGGGAGACTCCGCTGCCCCAGTCGGCCAGGAGTTCGGCGGCGACGG
Source organism: Kitasatospora sp. NPDC034023 (assembly GCF_055575795.1). Taxonomy (NCBI): domain Bacteria; kingdom Bacillati; phylum Actinomycetota; class Actinomycetes; order Kitasatosporales; family Streptomycetaceae; genus Kitasatospora; species Kitasatospora sp. NPDC034023. Next base: position 55,186 of record NZ_JBVIRY010000016.1, on the reverse strand, counting down.
TGGAGCCGGTCTCCTCGTAGTGCTGCTGCACGGTCTCGCGCAGCCAGTCGCGGTCGGCGGCGGTGGGGGCTTCGATGCCCACCATGCCGTCGTTGACGTTGGCGGGGCGCAGGTCCAGGACGTACGCGATGCCGCCGGACATGCCCGCCGCGAGGTTGCGTCCGGTCTCGCCGATGATGACGACCCGGCCGCCGGTCATGTACTCCAGGCCGTGGTCGCCGACGCCTTCGACGACCAGGGTGGCGCCGGAGTTGCGGACGGCGAAGCGCTCGCCGGCCTTGCCGCGCAGGTGGATCCGGCCGCCGGTGGCGCCGTAGCCGATGGTGTTGCCGGCGATGACGTGGTTCTGCGCGTCGGCGCCGATCGCGGCGGCGTCGCGGGCCGGGCGGACGATCACGACGCCGCCCGAGAGGCCCTTGCCGACGTAGTCGTTGGCGTCGCCTTCCAGGCGCAGCGTGACGCCGCGGGGCAGGAAGGCGCCGAAGGACTGTCCGGCGGAGCCGGTGAAGGTGACGTCGATGGTCCCTTCCGGCAGGCCTTCGCCGCGGTACCGCTTGGTCACCTCGTGGCCGAGCATGGTGCCGACGGTGCGGTTGACGTTGCGGATGGGCAGCTGGATGCGGACGGCGTCGCCGCGCTCCAGGGCGTCCTCGGCGAGCGTGATGAGCTGGTTGTCCAGGGCCTTGTCGAGCGCGTGGTCCTGGGTGGTGGTGCAGTGGCGGGCCGCGCCCTCGGGCAGGGCCGGCACGTGGAAGAGCGGGGCCAGGTCGAGCCCGGCGGCCTTCCAGTGGTCGATCGCGGCCTGGGCGTTGATGTGCTCGGCGTGGCCGACGGCTTCCTCGATGGAGCGGAAGCCCAGCGAGGCCAGGATCTCCCGGACCTCCTCGGCGATGAACTCGAAGAAGTTGACGACGAATTCGGGCTTGCCGGAGAACCGGTCGCGCAGCACCGGGTTCTGGGTGGCGACGCCGACCGGGCAGGTGTCCAGGTGGCAGACGCGCATCATGATGCAGCCGGAGACGACGAGCGGGGCGGTCGCGAAGCCGAATTCCTCGGCGCCGAGGAGCGCGGCGATGACGACGTCGCGGCCGGTCTTCAGCTGGCCGTCGGTCTGGACGACGATGCGGTCGCGCAGCCCGTTGAGGAGCAGGGTCTGCTGGGTCTCGGCGAGGCCGAGCTCCCAGGGGCCGCCGGCGTGCTTCAGCGAGGTGAGCGGCGAGGCGCCGGTGCCGCCGTCGTGGCCGGAGACCAGGACCACGTCGGCGTGTGCCTTGGACACGCCGGCCGCGACCGTTCCGACGCCGACCTCGGAGACCAGCTTCACGTGGATGCGGGCCGCCGGGTTGGCGTTCTTGAGGTCGTGGATCAGCTGCGCCAGGTCCTCGATCGAGTAGATGTCGTGGTGCGGCGGCGGCGAGATGAGGCCGACGCCCGGGGTGGAGTGCCGGGTCTTGGCGACCCACGGGTACACCTTGTGGCCGGGCAGCTGGCCGCCCTCGCCGGGCTTGGCGCCCTGGGCCATCTTGATCTGGATGTCGTCCGCGTTGACCAGGTACTCGGAGGTGACGCCGAAGCGGCCGGAGGCGACCTGCTTGATCGCGGAGCGGCGCTCCGGGTCGTACAGGCGCTCCGGGTCCTCGCCGCCCTCGCCGGTGTTGGACTTGCCGCCGAGGCGGTTCATCGCGATGGCCAGCGTCTCGTGCGCCTCCATCGAGATGGAGCCGTAGGACATGGCGCCGGTGGAGAAGCGCTTGACGATCTCGGAGACCGGCTCGACCTCCTCGACCGGGATCGGCTCGCGGTCGAGGCCGTCCAGCTGGAAGAGGCCGCGCAGCGTCATCAGGCGGGAGGACTGCTCGTTCACCCGGTCCGTGTACTGCTTGAAGATGTCGTACCGGCGGTTGCGGGTGGAGTGCTGCAGCCGGAAGACGGTGTCCGGGTCGAACAGGTGCGGCTCGCCCTCGCGGCGCCACTGGTACTCGCCGCCGATCTCCAGGGCGCGGTGCGCGGCCGGGATGCCGGAGGCCGGGTACGCCTTGGCGTGCCGGGCGGCGGTCTCGCGGGCGATCTCGTCCAGGCCGATGCCGCCGAGCTTGGTGGTGGTGCCGGCGAAGTAGCCGTCGACCAGGTCCTGGGAGAGGCCGATGGCCTCGAAGACCTGGGCGCCGCGGTAGGAGCCGACGGTGGAGATGCCCATCTTGGACATGACCTTGAGCACGCCCTTGCCGAGCGCCTTGATCAGGTTCTTGATGGCCTTCTCGGGCTCGACGCCCTCGATGCCCCGCTGATTCAGGAACGTGCCTTGCGCGACGAGGTCCTCGACGGACTCCATGGCCAGGTACGGGTTGACCGCGCCCGCGCCGTAGCCGATCAGCAGCGCGACGTGGTGCACCTCGCGGACGTCGCCGGCCTCGACCAGCAGCGACACCTGGGTGCGCTGCTTGGTGCGGATGAGGTGGTGGTGGATCGCGGAGGTGAGCAGCAGCGAGGGGATCGGGGCGTGCTCGGCGTCGGAGTGCCGGTCGGAGAGCACGATGATCCGGGCGCCGTCGGCGATCGCGGCGTCGGCTTCGGCGGCTATCTCGGCGAGGCGGGAGGCCAGGCCCTCGCCGCCGGTGGCGACCTTGTAGAGGCCGGAGAGCGTGACGGCCTTGAGGCCGGGCTGGTCGCCGTCGGCGTTGATGTGGACGAGCTTGGCCAGCTCGTCGTTGTCGATCACCGGGAAGGTGATGCCGACCGAGCGGCAGGCGGAGGCCTCGGCGGCCAGCAGGTTGCCTTCCGGGCCGAGGTTGGAGAGCAGCGAGGTGACGAGTTCCTCGCGGATGGCGTCCAGCGGCGGGTTGGTGACCTGCGCGAAGAGCTGCACGAAGTAGTCGAACAGCAGGCGCGGCTTCTCGCTCAGCGCGGCGATCGGCGAGTCGGTGCCCATCGAGCCGAGCGCTTCGCCGCCGGTGCGGGCCATCGGCGCGAGGATGACGCGCAGTTCCTCCTCGGTGTAGCCGAAGGTCTGCTGGCGGCGGGTGACGGAGGCGTGGGTGTGGGCGATGTGCTCGCGCTCGGGCAGCTTGGCGAGCTGGATCTGTCCGGCGCCGATCCACTCCTCGTAGGGGTGTTCGGCGGCGAGGGCGGACTTGATCTCCTCGTCCTCGACGATGCGGCCTTCGAGGGTGTCGATCAGGAACATCCGGCCGGGCTGCAGCCGGCCCTTCTTGGTGACCTTCTCCTGGTCGATGTCGAGGACGCCGACCTCGGAGGAGAGGACGACGAGGCCGTCTTCGGTGATCCAGTACCGGGCGGGGCGCAGGCCGTTGCGGTCGAGCACGGCGCCGATCTGGGTGCCGTCGGTGAAGGTGACGCAGGCCGGGCCGTCCCAGGGCTCCATCAGGTTGGAGTGGTACTGGTAGAAGGCGCGGCGGGCCGGGTCCATAGTGGCGTGGTTCTCCCACGCCTCCGGGATCATCATCAGCACCGAGTGCGGCAGCGAGCGGCCGCCGAGGTGGAGCAGCTCCAGGACCTCGTCGAAGGAGGCGGAGTCGGAGTGGTCCGGGGTGCAGACGGGGAAGATCCGCGACAGGTCGCCGGGGATCAGGTCGGTGGCGAGCTGGGACTCGCGGGCGCTCATCCAGTTGCGGTTGCCCTTGACCGTGTTGATCTCGCCGTTGTGGGCGACGAAGCGGTACGGGTGGGCGAGCGGCCAGCTCGGGAAGGTGTTGGTGGAGAACCGCGAGTGCACCAGGCCGAGCGCGGACGCGTAGGTGCGGTCCGACAGGTCGGGGAAGAAGGGTTCCAGCTGGCCGGTGGTCAGCATGCCCTTGTAGACGATGGTGCGCGCGGACAGCGACGGGAAGTAGACCCCGGCCTCGCGCTCGGCCCGCTTGCGGACCACGAAGGCGATCCGGTCCAGCTCGATGCCGGCCCTCTCGCCGTGCGACAGCAGGATCTGGCGGAAGCGCGGCATGACGCTGCGGGCGGTGGCGCCGAGCAGGTCCGGGGTGACCGGGACGTCGCGCCAGCCGAGGACGGTGAGGCCCTCCTCGGCGGCGATGCCCTCGATCCGGGCGACGGCGGCGGCGTCCTCGTCGTCGTTGTCGGGCAGGAAGGCGATGCCGACGGCGTAGGAGCCGGCTGCCGGGAGCTCGAAGTCGACCTTGCCGCGCAGGAAGGCGTCGGGGACCTGGGTCAGGATGCCCGCGCCGTCACCGGAGTCCGGCTCGGCGCCGGTGGCGCCGCGGTGCTCCAGGTTGCGCAGGACGTTCAGCGCCTGCTCGACGATGGTGTGGTCGGCGATGCCGGTCAGCGTGGCGACGAAACCGACGCCACAGGCATCGTGCTCGTTTCGCGGGTCGTACAGGCCCTGAGCAGCAGGTCGCGCATCCGGCACGAGCGCGTACGGCTGGCGGGCGGCGCCGGCCTGGGGCTCGTTGGCGGAGTGCATGGATGCAGGCAGCATCGGCTCTCCCGTCGTCGTCTTTCGGCAAGTTGGTGCAAGTAGGGACGACGTTGGCCCTGATGCGGTGGTGCGGTGTCGTGCAAGTTACATGATGCCCAGGATCCCGAGAAGCGGAATATCCCGTCCACATGGCGGGACGAGCCGCAGGTCAGGGGGTGTGGGAAGAAGGACGCGCCACAGTGCGCGTCCCGACGATTGTGCCCAACCCTCCGCGGCCCGAAACAGGGGCGAAACCGGATCGCCACAGAGGCCGATCATGGCCGCCTGCGAATCCATCCCGGGAGCCCGTCCACGGATGCGAATCCGCGGCGCCGAGGCCCGGATGATGAGACTAGGCCAGGCGCTACGCGACGCCCATGTGTGAAACGTCACGCGCTGCCCAGCATAATCATGCACAGTTCTGGGTCATCCCACATGCCCGCCGATCAACAGGCCGAGCAGGTAGGTCACCCCGGCCGCCGCCCCGCCCAGCACCAGCTGCCGCAGTCCGCTGAACCACCAGCTGCGCGCCGTCACCCGGGCCACCACCGCGCCGCACAGGAACAGTCCGGCCCCCGCCAGCACCAGGGCCGGCAGCAGCGAGGTCGCGCCCAGCAGGTACGGCAGCAGCGGCAGCAGCGCGCCGAGCGCGAAGCACAGGAACGAGGACCCGGCCGCGACCAGCGGCGAGGGCAGGTCGGTGGGGTCGACGCCCAGCTCCTCGCGGGCGTGCACCTCCAGGGCCAGCTCCGGGTCGGCGGACAGCTGCCGGGCCACCTCGTGGGCGAGCTCCGGGTCCACCCCGCGCGAGACGTACAGCTGGGCCAGCTCGGCCAGCTCGCCGTGCGGGTTGCGGCTCAGTTCCAGCCGCTCGGCCTCGATCTCGGCCTGCACCAGCTCCCGCTGCGAGGCCACCGAGGTGTACTCCCCCGCCGCCATCGAGCAGGCACCGGCCGCCAGGCCCGCCAGCCCGGTCAGGATCACCGTGCCGTTGGACACCGCGCCGCCGACCACACCGGTCATCAGCGCGAAGTTGGACACCAGCCCGTCCACCGCGCCGAACACCGCCGGGCGCAGCCAGCCGCCGTTGACGTCCCGGTGGTGACCGGCCGCGGGTATCCGGGGCTGGTGTCCGGCATCGGGCTCCAGGGTGGTCACAGTCATCGTCTCTTCCCCTCCGTCGTCGTTCGTCCGCCTTGAACGTAGCCCGCCTGACCTGGGCATTTCCAGCAAAGTAAGGCTGTCCGAACAGCACTGAGGCCACCCTTCGCAAGCCTCGCGAAGGGTGGCCTCAGCCGGGGGGAAGTCCCAGGTCAGATCGGGTTCTTGGCGTCCTCGCCGGCCTTCTCGGCGATCACGGCAGTCGGCTCGGCGGCCGTTTCGGCGGCCGGCTTTTCGTCCACGGACCGGGACGGCTTCTTCCCGTCCGCGTCCTTCCCGGCCTTGGCGTCGGCCTTCTGCTCGCCCATGGCGCCGGCCTTCCGCTCGGCCTTGGCATCCGACGTGGCGTCCGCCGTGCCGCCCGCCGTGCCGTCGTGGCCCTCCATCTCCAGCTGCGCGCCCGGGTCGATGCTCGCCGGGTCCTCCCGGCCGGGCCGCTTCTTGCCGACGATCACCAGGTACGCCACGGCGCCCAGGAACACCGCGATGGACACCCAGTCGTTCAGGCGCAGGCCGAAGTAGACGTGCGCCTCGTCGATCCGCAGCCACTCGGTCCAGAACCGGCCCACGGTGTACGCGGCCACGTACAGCGCGAAGGCCCGGCCGTGGCCCAGCGTGAACCGGCGGTCCGCCCAGATCACCAGCAGCGCGACGCCGACGCACCAGAGCGACTCGTACAGGAAGGTCGGGTGGTAGACGCCGTCCACGACCGTGCCGTCCGGCAGCACCTTGTGGATCTTCAGGCCCCAGGGCAGCGTGGTCTCGCGGCCGTACAGCTCCTGGTTGAAGTAGTTGCCCCAGCGGCCCATCGCCTGCGCGAGGGCGATGCCCGGTGCGATGGCGTCGGCGTACGCGGGCAGCGGCACGCCCCGGCGGCGGGCGCCGATCCAGGCGCCGACCGCGCCCAGCGCGATCGCGCCCCAGATCCCGAGGCCGCCCTCCCAGATCTTGAGGGCGTCCCAGGGGTTCTTCCCCTCGCCGAAGTACAGCCGGCCGCCATCGGTGATCACGTGGTAGAGGCGGCCGCCGACGAGGCCGAACGGCACGGCCCACACGGCGATGTCGCCGACCGTGTGCTTACCACCGCCCCGGGCGACCCAGCGCTTGCTGCCGAGCCAGACGGCGACGACGACACCGAGGATGATGCAGAAGGCGTAGGCGCGCAGCGGGATGGGTCCGAGGTGGAGGACGCCCCGCGACGGGCTGGGAATGTAGGCGATATCCATGGCAGTTCCGACGCTACAGGGTCGACGGCCCCCGTCCGACACCCCCCGGGTCACAGAAACCGAACAACAGCGGCCGCCGCCCCCTCCGGACGGGGAGGGCGCGGCGGCCGGGTGCGGGGGTCAGCCGGCGTTCGGCGACGGGTTGTTGGCCTCCGAGGCGCCGCTGGTCGGCGCCGGGGTCTGCCCGTGCGAGCCCGCCGTGCCCAGTTGCTTGCCCTGGTTGGCGGCGTCCACCCACTTCACCAGGTTCTCCGGGGTGATCTCGTCGTTGCCGTTCTTGGGGTAGATCGGCTGGCCGTTGAGCAGCACGGTCGGGGTGGACTTGTAGCTGGACTTGTCGAAGTCCTGCTGTACCGAGGACACCCACCCGCCGTACTTGTTGTCGTTGACGCAGGCCTGGAACTCAGGCGTGTCCAGCCCGTTGACCTGCTTGGCCAGGTTCAGCAGGACGGCCTTGTTGCCGAAGGCGTCGCTGGTCTCGTCCGGCTGGTTGCGGTACAGCACGTCGTGGTAGTCCCGGAAGTGCCCGGCGTCCTGGGCACAGGCGAGCGCGTTGGCGCCGGCCTTGGAGCCCTTGCCCGGCACGGCCCGGTCGATGAACGACACGATGTGGTAGTTGGTGTAGACCTTGCCGGCGTCCTCGAGCTGGTCGACGGTCGCCGAGAACTCCCGCTCGAAGGCGCCGCAGGCGGGGCAGCGCGGGTCCTCGTAGACGGTGAGGACGGCGGGCGCGTTGCCCGCGCCGACCGGGATGACGAGGTTCTTGTCGCCGATGGTCCCGGCCGGGGCGGCGGTCGGGGTCTCCGGCTTGGAGCGCTCGTTCTGCACCACGACGCCGACGATCACGGCGGCGGCGATCACCGCGAGCACGGCGCCGCCCACGATCAGCTTCTTCTTGCGCCGGGAGGAGGCCTCGTCGGCCGCCCGCTGCTCCAGCATCCGCTCGCGGGCGGTGCGCTTGCCTTCTCGGTTCTTCTCGCTCATTGCCTTGACATCCACGGTCGGGGAGCCTTCGTCGGGTGCAGGGGTGGGGGTGCGGGGTGGGGGTGCAGCGGTGGGGGGTCCGGCGGGGCCGGAGGGTCAGCTCGCCAGCCAGCCGTCCACCGAGAACCGGGTACGGGGCCGCCACAGCAGCCACCCGGCCAGCAGGAGGAACCCGGTGTCGCGCAGGATCTCCTGTAGGTACGCCGTCTGGGATTCGTCGACGTGCCCGCCGCCGCCGAAGCAGCCGCAGTCGATCGAGATGCCGCGCGCCCAGGCGGAGGAGATCCCGGCGATGAAGACGAGCAGCAGCAGCGCGGAGACCCCGGCGACCAGCCGGACGCCGAGCCCGATCACCAGCAGCAGCGCGAGCGCCAGCTCCAGGAAGGGCAGGCCGTAGCCGATCGGCTTGACCAGGCTCTCGGGCAGGATCTCGTAGGCGCGCACGGCCTGGGCGGCCTCCGCCGGGTCGGCGATCTTGGCCAGTCCGGCCCAGCCCCAGACCACCGCGAGGCCGAGCCGTGCGGCCGTGCCCAGCCAGTCGCTCCAGGCCGGCACCGGCCGACGCGCCGACGGCGTGGGTGCCGGGTCACCGGGCTGTGCTGCCGGGCCGGCCATCAGGGAACCCCCCTCGGGAAACTCGTTCACTTCCTGATGAACCGTAAGGGATGAAGGGGGGTTCCTCCGTATTCAGGAATTAAGCCGTATAGGTGACGTTAGATGACGGTCTGTCCGAATCCGGCGAACACCCGTACGTCAGCGGCACCCCGGCATCCGCCCCGGGTCGAACAGGTCCGGACGCCCCTCGTGCTGCGTGCGGCCGGCCCGCTCGGCGGCGTCCCAGCGGGCCGCCTCGGCACACGCGACCGCCTCCCGCTCCGCCCGCTCGGCACCCCGCTTGGCCAGCGCCTGCCCCACCTCGGTGTGCGCCCCGACGGCGGCGCCGAGAGCCAGTGCGGCCGCCGCCGCCCGCAGCAGAACGGCCCGATGAAAACCCCGCACCGGCTCACCCCTTCGCTCGCTCCGCTGCCTCCGTGCACTCGTCCCTCCACTCAACGCCCGTCAACCCCCGCTGATGCGTGTCGCCGCCGCTGTTCACTCGTTCGGGGCCACCCCGAAGTCGACGCGCCCGGCGCCGACCCGTCCCGACCCGCGCCGCGCCGCGCCGTCCCGCCCTCAGCCGACGGCCCCCGCCTCGACCCGTCCCGCCCGACGCCGACAGCCCCGACGCCGACGGCCCGCCACTCCCCGGGGAGTGGCGGGCCGTCGATCGACCGTTCCGACCGAGTGTCAGCGCCTCCGCACGCCCGCCGCCAGTTCCCCGGCCAGCGCGCGCACGGCGTCCAGTGCCGCCGCCTCGTCGTCGCCCGCTTCGAGGATCCGCTTCACGAACGCCGAACCGACGATCACGCCGTCCGCGAACCGCGCGACCTCCGCCGCTTGCCCGGCGTCGGAGACCCCGAGCCCGACGCAGACCGGCAGGTCCGTGGTGGCCCGGGTGCGCGCGACCAGGTCCTCGGCCAGCGACCCGACCGCCGACCGGGTGCCGGTCACGCCCATCACCGCGGCCGCGTACACGAACCCGCTGCCCGCCGCGGTGACCTCGGCCAGCCGCGCGTCCTTGCTGCTGGGGGCGACCACGAACACGGTGTCCAGCCCGTGCTCGTCCGCCGCCTTGCGCCACTCCTGCGACTCCTCCACCGGCAGGTCCGGCAGGATGCAGCCGGCCCCGCCCGCGGCCGCCAGGTCGGCGGCGAAGCGCGCCACGCCGTAGCGGTCGACCGGGTTCCAGTACGTCATGACCAGCACCGCCGCCTCGGGGCGCGCGGACGCGACCTCCCGGACGGTGCGCAGCACGTCCTTGATCCGCACGCCGCCGCGCAGCGCGATGTCGTCGGCGGTCTGGATGACGGCGCCGTCCAGCACCGGGTCGGAGTGCGGCAGGCCGACCTCGACCACGTCGCAGCCGCCCTCGAGCAGCGCGTTGACCGCCCGGATGCCGCCGTCGACGGTGGGGAAGCCGGCCGGCAGGTAGCCGATCAGTGCGGCGCGCCCCTCGGCCCTGGCGGCCGCCAGGGCGTCACTCAGCTTCGAAGCCATGATCACTTACCCCCCTGGGCGGAACCGGCGCCGCCGGCGGTACCGGCGCCCGGCTCGTCGTACAGGCCGAAGTACTCGGCGGCGGTGTGCATGTCCTTGTCGCCGCGCCCGGAGAGGGAGACCAGGATGGTGGCCTCCGGCCCGAGTTCGCGGCCGAGCTCCAGGGCCCCGGCGAGCGCGTGGGCGCTCTCGATGGCCGGGATGATGCCCTCGGTGCGGGACAGCAGCCGCAGTGCCTGCATCGCGGCGTCGTCGGTGACCGGGCGGTACTCGGCCCGTCCGGTGTCCTTCAGCCAGGCGTGCTCCGGGCCGACGCCCGGGTAGTCCAGGCCGGCCGAGATCGAGTGCGACTCGATGGTCTGGCCGTCCTCGTCCTGCAGGACGTAAGTGCGGGAGCCGTGCAGCACGCCCGGGTCGCCCTTGGTGAGGGTAGCGGCGTGCCGGGGGGTCTCGGCGCCCTCGCCGGCCGCCTCGCAGCCGATCAGGCGCACGCCGGCGTCCGGGATGAACTCGTGGAAGATGCCCATCGCGTTGGAGCCGCCGCCGACGCAGGCGACCACGGCGTCGGGCAGCCGCCCGGTCCGGTCGAGCACCTGCTGCCGCGCCTCGACCCCGATGACCCGGTGGAAGTCGCGGACCATCATCGGGAACGGGTGCGGCCCGGCGACGGTGCCGAACAGGTAGTGGGTGGAGTCCACGTTGGCGACCCAGTCGCGGAACGCCTCGTTGATGGCGTCCTTCAGCGTGCGGCTGCCGGACGTGACGGCCACCACCTCGGCGCCGAGCATCCGCATCCGGGCGACGTTCAGCGCCTGGCGCTGGGTGTCGACCTCGCCCATGTAGATGGTGCAGTCGAAGCCGAACAGCGCGCAGGCGGTGGCGGTGGCCACGCCGTGCTGGCCGGCGCCGGTCTCGGCGATGATCCGGGTCTTGCCCATCCGCTTGGTGAGCAGGGCCTGGCCCAGCACGTTGTTGATCTTGTGCGAGCCGGTGTGGTTGAGGTCCTCGCGCTTGAGCAGGACGCGCGCGCCGCCCGCCTCGGCGGAGAAGCGGTGCACGTCGGTCAGCGGGCTCGGGCGCCCGGTGTAGTCCTTGAGCAGCGCGTCGAGCTCGGCGGTGAAGGCCGGGTCGGTCTTGGCCTTCTCGTACTCCTCGGCGACCTGCTCGACCGCGGCGACCAGCGCCTCGGGGATGAAGCGGCCGCCGTACGCGCCGAAGTATCCGCGCGCGTCCGGCACCTGGGCACCGGGCAGGTAGTCCTTCTCGGACATGTGGTTTCCCTTGGGAAGTTGGACGACAGTGACGTCTGATCGGCTGGGGTCAGCCGCGCGTCACGCGCCATCGTCGTCCCGGTACCTGGCCGGGCTCACAGCCGATCACGTACCGCACCCGACGCCCCAGCACCCGGCGTGCGGGCGCGCGGCAGCCGCGCGGGCGGCAGCCGGGGGCGAGTCGGGTGGCGATCTTCATCGGGCTGTGTCAGTCCTTGTGCCGGACGGCGGGGTGGGCCCCGGCGGCAACCAGGTCGGCGACCGCGGCACGCGGGTCCTTGCCGGTCACCAGGGACTCGCCGACCAGCACCGCGTCGGCGCCCAGGTTGGCGTAGTTGATCACGTCCAGCGGGCCGCGCACCCCGGACTCGGCGATCTTGACGATGTGGTCCGGAATGGCGTGGACCACGTTCCCGAAGGTGTTGCGGTCCACCTCGAGGGTCTTCAGGTTGCGGGCGTTGACGCCGATGATCCGCGCCCCGGCGTCCACCGCGCGCCCGATCTCCTCCTCGTCGTGCACCTCGACCAGCGGGGTGAGACCGATCGACTCGGCGCGCTCGATCAGCGACACCAGGGCCGACTGGTCGAGGGCCGCGACGATCAGCAGCGCGAGGTCGGCGCCGTGCGCGCGGGCCTCCCACAGCTGGTACGCGGTGACGATGAAGTCCTTGCGCAGCAGCGGGGTGTCCACCGCGGCGCGGACGGCGTCCAGGTCGGCCAGCGAACCGCCGAAGCGGCGCTGCTCCGTCAGCACGCTGATCGCGGCGGCACCGCCGGCCGCGTAGTCGCGCGCCAGGGCGGCCGGATCGGCGATCGAGGCCAGAGCGCCCTTGGAGGGGCTGGAGCGCTTCACCTCGCAGATCACCCGGACCCCGTCGCCCTTGAGGGCGGCGACGCCGTCCTTGGCCTCCGGGGCCTTGGCGGCGCGTTCCTTCAGCTCGTCCAGGGAGACCCGGGCCTGCCGCTCGGCGAGGTCCTCGCGGACCCCTTCGATGATCGAGTCGAGCACACTCACGCAGGAGCCCCCATCTTTATCTGCCAGTCGGTTCTGCCGGTCGGCCGGCAGAACCGCGCGGGCGGCAACCCGCCGGCTCTTCGATGGTATCGGCACCCGGGGGCGCGGGGCGCATCAGCCCGGCACACGTCTCGCGGACCGGACGCCCGCTCCGGCCGCCCTCAACTGCGACTTCACCGCTTCTCCACCCCCGACCGGGCCGTTCGCGCCGCTCAGACCAGTGGCGGCGCCAAACCCGCTCCGACCGGCGAGTTTCGCACCACGGTAAACACCAGCACGAGCAGCGCGATCAGCGCCCAGCGCCGGCCCCCGACGGTGACCCTCGGCAGCGGCCCACCGGTCAGCGCGGCCCAGGCCCAACGCAGCCAGAGCACCCCCAGCACGCCCAACAGCAGGACGGCGGCGGCGTTGTCGTGCAGCGCGCCGGTGAAGTCCCCGTGGGTCAGCGCGTGGACGCAGCGCAGCCCCCCGCAGCCGGGGCACCACCAGCCGGTGGCGGTCAGGAACGGGCAGTCCGGGTAGTGCCCGGGGCTGTTCGGGTCCACCACGGCGACGTACACGGTCGGGACGGCCACCGCCGCCAGCGCGGTCAGCGGCGGACCCAGCCGGCGCAGCACGGGCGACGGGGCGGAGGCGGTGGGGGCGGCGTTCACGCCCCGATTCTGCCCGCGCCCGGGCCCGGAGACGACGAAACGGCGGGCGCGGCGCGCCCGCCGTTCGGTTGTGCGAAAGGCGTGTCCTACGAAGGCCTTCCCGTACGTCGTACGGAAACCGTCCCGGAGGCAGCCGTTCCGTACCGGGGCCGGTCGTCAGGCGGCGGCGACGGCGACGGCGGGGTGGGGCTGGCGGGCCGCGCGGGCCTCGCTCTGCTCCTCGACCGACTTGTAGACGTTGGTGCTCGGCTGCTTGCCCATGCCCGCCATCGACATGGCCTTGCCGACCACGCCACCGGCCAGGGCGACCGCCAGGCCGGCCCAGACGAGCAGCACCGACGGCAGGATCATCGCGACACCCGCGATGCCGAAACCGACGAAGGTGATGACGACGCCGGTCCAGGCGGCGGGGTTGTGGCCGTGCGCTGCTGCTGCCATCTGCGTGGTGCTCCTTGGCTCTCGGGGCCCGACCGGGCCTGCGGGGCCGTCGGCGGGTGGACGGGTTCCATTGTGCCGGGCCACACACCGGGCCCCCAAAGCGGGTGCCGCGTCTATCGCGTCACATGCGCGCTTCGGGCGGGTACGGGGCCCGACGGGGCGGCCGAGCGCCCCTCGGAGGGCCGTGGGGCCTCAGAGGGCCGTGGGGTCCTCGCCGCGGTCCAGCGCCTTCCACAGGTCGCCGGGCGTCTCGGCCCTGGCCGGGGCCTTGCGGGTCGGCGCCTCGTAGCGGCTGCCCATGGCGGGCCAGCGGCGGCCGTAGCGCAGGGTGAGCAGTCCGGCGAGGGCCAGCAGCACGCCGCCGACCAACGCGACCCAGGGCCAGCCGGTGTGCGCGACCTCGGTGGCCGCCGAGCCGGTCAGGCCGAGCTTGCGGGCGGCCTCGGCGTCCAGCGCGGCGGTGTCGCCCGCCCCGGCGACCGACGCGGCGGCCGCGCCGATCCCGGCGAGCAGGGTCAGCGCGCCGACCGCCAGCCGTCCGGCGCCGCGCACCGCGAACACCGCGACGGCCGCGGCGAGGCCCACCAGGGCCAGCCCGCCGGGCAGTTCGGAGATGTTGCCGCCGGTGACGGAGACGTCCAGGGTGCCGGCCCGGCCCTGGGCCCAGGTCCGCCCGGCCGCGGTCAGCACCAGCACGGCGCTCAGCACGGTGAGCAGCAGCATCACGCCGAGCGTGCGGCGGCCTGCGGCGGCGGTGGGGGCGGGGGTCTGGTCAGCGCTCACCCGTCCACTATCCCCCGACCGACACCTCAGTCCGTACCCGGGGTGGGGAACGGGCCCGGGAAGACGTCCGTCCGCAGCACCACCGTCCGCCCGCCCAGCGGCAGGAACAGGTCGTTGCCGAACGGCACCCGCTCGGCCTCCCGGTACACCCCTTCGGGCGACGGCGCGGTGTGCACGGTGCAGACCGCCGCCGCCGGGTCGACCACCACGTACAGCGGCACGCCGCTGCGCGCGTACGCCCGCCCGGCCTCCGACAGACCGGGCCGGGCCACCTCCAGCACCGCCTCGACCCCGGCCGCGCCGAACCGGCCCCGCTCGCCCCGCACCGCGTCGCGGGCGAGCACGGCGACGTCCGGGGCGAGCACCGCCACCTCGTCGGGAGCCAGGCCGCCGGGCGCCGCCGGGAAGTCGACCGCCACACCGGACAGCACCCGGCCGTGGCCCGCCGGCTGCTCGCCGAGCTGCCCGGCCGTGCCCAGCACGACCTCCCAGCGCAGCTCGTCGTACGGCACCTCGGGCACCCCGGCCGCCTCCCTCACGCCTCAGGACAGTTCCGGTCAGGACAGCTCCGGTCAGGACAGCTCCGGTCAGGACAGTTCCGGCCTCCGCAGCGTATTGGCGGTGGCGACGGCCCGCAGCACGGCGGCCGCCTTGTTGCGGCACTCGGTGTCCTCGCCGTACGGGTCCGAGTCGGCGACCACGCCCGCCCCGGCCTGCACGTACGCCGTGCCGTCGCGCAGCACCGCGGTCCGGATCGCGATCGCGGTGTCGGAGTCCCCGGCGAAGTCCAGGTAGCCGACGCAACCGCCGTACAGGCCGCGGCGGGTGGGCTCCAGCTCCTCGATGATCCGCATCGCCCGCGGCTTGGGCGCGCCGGAGAGGGTGCCCGCCGGGAAGCAGGCGGTCAGCACGTCGAAGGCGGTCCGCCCGGGCGCGACCTTGCCGGTGACGGTGGAGACGATGTGCATCACGTGGCTGTACCGCTCGATCTGCATGAAGTCGACCACCTCGACGCTGCCCGGCTCGCAGACCCGCCCGAGGTCGTTGCGGCCGAGGTCCACCAGCATCAGGTGCTCGGCCCGCTCCTTGGGGTCGGCGAGCAGCTCGGCGGCCAGCCCCGCGTCCTCGTGCGGGGTGGCGCCGCGGTGCCGGGTGCCCGCGATCGGGTGCAGCATCGCCTCGCCCCGGGTGACCTTGACCAGCGCCTCCGGGCTGGAGCCGACCACGTCGAAGCCGCCCTCGGCGGTGCCGTCCGGGCCCGGGAAGCGGAACAGGTACATGTACGGGCTGGGGTTGGTGGTGCGCAGCACCCGGTAAACGTCCAGCGCGGAGGCCGGGCAGGGCGCCTCGAAGCGCTGCGACGGCACCACCTGGAAGGCCTCGCCGGCCCGGATCCGCTCCTTGATCTCGTCCACCGCCGCCCGGTACGGCTCGCCGCCGAACGGCGAGTGCACCTCGCCGGGGCCGGCCGGGGTGAAGGTGGCCAGGCCTGGGTCGACCGGCTTGAACAGGTCGGCCTCCATCACGTCCAGCCGGCCCACCGCGTCCGCGTAGGCCTCGTCCACGCCGGTGGCCAGGTCGTTGTGGTTGACGGCGTTGGCGATCAACAGCACCGTGCCGTCGGCGTGGTCGAGCACCGCCAGGTCGGTGGCCAGCAGCATGGTCAGCTCGGGGAGCTTGAGGTCGTCCGGGTTGAGGTCGGGCAGCTTCTCCAGCCGGCGGACGATGTCGTAGCCGAGGTAGCCGACCAGGCCGCCGGTGAGCGGGGGCAGGCCGTCGTCGGCGTGCCGCGGGGTGTGCAGCGCCTCCAGCGCGGCGCGCAGCACCTGCAGCGGGTCGCCGGTGGTGGGGATGCCGACCGGCGGGGTGCCGAGCCAGCGGGCGTTGCCGTCCTGGTCGACGGTCAGCGTGGCGGCGCCGCGCACGCCGACGAAGGAGTAGCGCGACCAGCTGCGGCCCTGCTCCGCGGACTCCAGCAGGAAGGTGCCGGGCCGCTCCCCGGCGAGGCTGCGGTAGAGGCCGATCGGAGTGAGGCCGTCCGCGAGGAGCCTGCGGGTGACCGGGATGACCCGGGTGTCGACGGCGAGCTTGCGGAAGGCTTCGAGGTCCATGCGCGGCGGCACCTTCTGGAGTTGTGGTCGGGTGATCAGGAAAAGGGGAGCACGTCGGCGTCGAAACAGGTGCGGTCGCCGGTGTGGCAGGCCGCGCCGGCCTGGTCGACCTTGACCAGCAGGGTGTCGCCGTCACAGTCCAGGGCCACCGACTTGACCGCCTGGACGTGACCGGAGGTGTCGCCCTTCACCCAGTACTCGCGGCGGCTGCGGCTCCAGTAGGTGCAGCGGCCGGTGGTGAGCGTACGGTGCAGGGCCTCGTCGTCCATCCAGCCGAGCATCAGCACCTCGCCGGTGTCGTACTGCTGCGCGATGGCCGGAAGAAGGCCGTCCTCGGTGCGCTTGAGGCGGGCGGCGATCTCGGGGGCCAGGGCGGTGGTGCCGGGAGTGGCGGGTGTGGTGGACATGCGGCCCATTGTGTCAGCCCGGCCGTCCGACCCGGCTGGTCCGTCCGACCTCTGGTCCCGGTCATCCGCCCGTACGGGGGCGAGTTCGGCCAACCGCCTGCCAGGCGCCGCACGCGTGGGCCATCCTCATGGCCATGACCCCCGAGCAGCCGCCCGCAGCCGCCGCCTCCCGCCCGTCGCGCGGCCTGGTCCTCACCGTCATCGCCGTGCTGGTCGCCCTCCTCGCGGTGCTGGCCACCGCGGTGCTCTGGCCGGACGACAGGAAGCCGACCGCCGCACCGCCCCCACCCACCCCCACGGCCACCCCCACGCCGACCCCGACACCCAGCCCGACGCCGACCAAGCCACAGCCGCCGTACGCCTACTTCCCCGTCGGCACCTGCTTCGACCACCCGCAGCTGAGCCCGGTGATCACCCGCGCCGAAGAACGCCCCTGCACCGGCGACCACGACGGCGAAGTCATCGCCAACCTCAAACTGCCCGACAATCTCACCGGCGAAGTCCCGATCGCCCTCGCCATGCGCGACGGCTGCAAGGAAGCCGAAGCCACCGCCAAAGCCAGACAGGCCGACGGAAAGACCTACTACGGCCGCCAGTTCGGCCCCGCCCTGGTCAACTACCAACAGGGCTGGCGCGACTACACCTGCACCCTGACCGGCGGCAACAAACAGGGCGCCCCCAAACTCACCGGCCGGCTGCACCCGTAGGAATTCGGATAGGAATTCGGACCCACAAGAGGTGCAGAGACAGGCCAAAACCTGAGATGCCCCCTCGGCGCGCCGAGGGGGCATCTCCGTTGGAAGCCGGGGAGCAGCCGAGGCGGGGGGTGGCTCCGGGTGGGCCGGGTGTGTGCAACCCCTAGGCTTTCAGCATGTCGAACCATGCGCTTGCCGAGCGCCACCGTCTCGCTCAACTCCTCACCGCTGCCGGGCCGGAGGCCCCCACGCTCTGCGGGGGGTGGACCACCCGGGACCTCGCTGCCCATCTGGTGATCCGGGAGCGCCGTGCCGATGCGGCGGCCGGTATCCGGGTGGGTGCGCTGGCCGGGTGGACGCAGCGGGTGCAGGACGACTACGCCGCGCGACCGTACGAGGAGTTGGTGCGGCTGTTCCGGGGCGGGCCGCCGGTGTTCTCGCTGTTCGCCCTGCCCGGCGCGGATGAGGCGGCGAACACCATCGAGTACTTCGTGCACGCCGAGGACGTCCTGCGTGCCGGCGAGGACTGGACGGCGCAGCCCGTCCCGCCGGGGCGCGCCGAGGCGCTCTGGCGCCGGCTTCCCCTGCTGGCCCGGCTGGAGGCCGGCCGCCGCTCTCCCGTCCGTCTCACTCTCGCCCGCCCGGACGGCCGGTCGCTGACCGTCGGCCCGGCCGGCGCTCCCACCGTCCACCTCACCGGCGAACCGGGCGAGCTGGTCCTGTTCGTCTACGGCCGTGGTGCCCGTACCACCCTGACCGTCGACGGCGCCCCGGACGCGGTCGAGGCCCTCCGGCACGTCCTGCCGCTGCCTGCGCCGTAGGACGCCCGCCCTTTGCGCATCGGGCCGGGGAGGGTGCCGGTGGAAGCGGCCGGCGCGGTGACGGTGCTGCCCCACAGCAACCTGTGGGGCAGCACCGTCACCGCAGATCACTCCCGCTACCGGGTCGGCGTCGTCCGTTCTCCGGTTACCAGCCGCCGGAGCCGATCTCGGTGCGGGAGCTCAGGCCGCTGCCGGTGCCCTTGTAGAGGTAGAGCTTTCCGGTCTGGCCCGGGTCGGAGGCCACCGCCGTGCCGCTCGGCGCCGACCGGCCCACCCATCACGACACCGGCCTCACCCCGGCCGAACGCGACCTGCTCCGGCTGCTCGGCACGGGCCTGACCGACGAGGCCGCCGGCAAGCGGCTCGGCATCTCGGTGCGCACCGTGCGTCGCCAGATGTCCGCCCTCATGGAGCGGCTCGACGCCGCCAGCCGCTTCGAGGCCGGTCTCAAGGCGGCGCAGCGCGGCTGGCTGTGAGCGGCCGGCACGGGGCTGCTGCGGGGCCACGCACGGCGTAGCCGTCCACGACGAATCCCCAGGTCAGCCGTGTCCGAGCTGCGGATGTCCATGCCCGGGTGCAGACTCGCAGGTGGCCGGGGCGGGGGCGTGCTCGCGCCCGACGGAACCTTCCCGGCCACTCCCGGCCACTCCCGGTCACTCTGCGTCGAAGGGGCACCACTCCATGCTCACCACCGACTTCCCCACCGGCTCCCCCTGCTGGATCGACCTCGGCAGCCCGGACATCCCCGCCACCGCCGAGTTCTACCGGAAGGTCTTCGGCTGGACGTTCCAGGAGGTCCCCGAGGCCGGTGGTTACGGCTTCTTCCAGCTGAACGGCAAGACCGTCGGCGCCCTCGGCAACCTCGACGAGGGGGCGCGGTCCGCCTGGACGACGTACTTCCGCACCGAGGACGTGGACGCCACGGTGAAGGCCGCCGAGCAGGCCGGTGCCACCGTCCGCGTGCCGCCGATGGACGTCATGCAGGAGGGCCGGTTCGCGGCGCTCACCGATCCGCAGGGCGCCGAGTTCTCCGTCTGGCAGGCCGGCAACACCAAGGGTCTGGGCATCGTCTCCGAGGACGACGCGCTGGTCTGGTCGGAGCTGCACACCTCCGGCCCGGAGGTCGCTTTCGCCTTCTACGAGAAGCTGTTCGGCTGGCGGATGGAGAACTTCGAGCCGTCGCCGGGCATGGCCTACCGGGTGATCTCGACCTCCGAGGGCGACCAGCAGGCGACCAGCTTCGGCGGCATCGCCCCGACGATGTCCCCGGAGCAGCCCTCCGCCTGGACGCCGTACTTCGCGGCCGCCGACGTGGACGCGGTGATCGCGAAGGCGACGGCGGCCGGCGCCTCGGTGCTGATGGCGGCCTCGGACGTGGAGAACGTCGGCCGGCTGGCCTGGCTGGCGGATCCGAACGGCGCCCCGTTCGCGCTGATCCACGGCGAGCCGCGGGAGTCCTGAGTCGCGGCCGTACCTGAGTCGCGGACCCTAGTCGCGGCCGTACCTGAGTCGCGACGGGACCCGAGTCGCGGCAGGAGTCCTGGGACACGTGAGGGCCCGCCGGTGCGCACCAGCACCGGCGGGCCCTCATCCGCACGAAACGGTCACCGCACCGGGTGCCCGGCCTCCCGCAGCGCGCCCTTGACCTCGCCGATCCGCAGGTCCCCGAAGTGGAACACGCTGGCGGCCAGCACCGCGTCCGCGCCCGCGTCCACGGCCGGCGCGAAGTCGGCGAGCTTGCCGGCCCCGCCGGAGGCGATCACCGGCACGGAGACGGCCTTGCGCACGGCCCGGATCAGTTCCAGGTCGTAGCCGTCCTTGGTGCCGTCCGCGTCCATCGAGTTGAGCAGGATCTCCCCGGCGCCCAGTTCGGCGGCGCGGCCCGCCCATTCGACGGCGTCCAGGCCGGTGCCCTGGCGTCCGCCGTGCGTGGTGACCTCGAAGCCGGACGGCGTCTCGGTGCCTTCCGGGCAGCGCCGGGCGTCCACCGAGAGCACCAGCACCTGCCGCCCGAACCGCTGGGCGATCTCCCGGACCAGTTCCGGCCGGGCGATGGCGGCGGTGTTGACGCCCACCTTGTCGGCGCCGGCCCGCAGCAGCTTGTCGACGTCCTCGACGGCGCGGATGCCACCGCCGACGGTGAGCGGGATGAAGACCTGCTCGGCGGTGCGGCGGACCACGTCGTAGGTGGTCTCCCGGTCGCCGGAGGAGGCGGTGATGTCAAGGAAGGTGAGCTCGTCGGCGCCCTCGGCGTCGTAGAGCTTGGCCATCTCGACCGGGTCGCCGGCGTCGCGCAGGTTCTGGAAGTTGACGCCCTTGACCACCCGCCCGGCGTCCACGTCCAGACAGGGGATGACTCGTACGGCGAGGGTCACGGCTGATTGCCTTCCAGGGTCTTTGCCAGCCCGGAGCGGTACGCGTCGAGCTCGATCTCGACCATCATCCGGGAGTCGATCAGTCCCTCGACCACCACCATGGTGGCCACCGGGCGTGCGGCGTCGAAGAGTTCGTGGTGGGCGCGGCCCACTTCGTCGGCGTCGCGGACGTGGGTGATGTACATCCGGGTGCGGACCACGTCGTCCGCGGTCAGACCGTACGCGGCCAGGGCCGTGAGCCCGACGCCGAACGCGGCGAGGGTCTGCCGGTACGGGTCGCCCTCGTGCTCGATCCGGCCGTCCACCCAGGCGGTGGTGCCGGCCACGTGCACGTGGTCGCCCGCGGCGACGGCCCGGGAGTAGCCGAACTCGTCCTCCCAGGGGGAGAATCCGCGGACTCGGCCCCGCACGACCTCGCCCCGCACGACCTCGCCCCGCACGACCTCGCCACGTACGATCCGACCATCGGTCATCCTGAAACCGCCTCCAGGGCCTCTTCGAGGGTGAACTTCTGCTCGTAGAGTGCCTTGCCCACGATGGCGCCCTCGACACCCTCGCCGACGAGCGTGGCGATGGCGCGCAGGTCGTCCAGCGAGGAGACGCCGCCGGAGGCGACCACCGGGCGGTCGGTGGCGGCGCAGACGTCGCGCAGCAGCTGCAGGTTGGGGCCGGTCAGGGTGCCGTCGCGGTTGACGTCGGTGACGACGTAGCGGGCGCAGCCCTCCTGGTCGAGGCGCTCGAGCACCTCGAAGAGCTGGCCGCCGTCGCGGGTCCAGCCGCGGCCGCGCAGGGTGGTGCCGACCACGTCCAGGCCGACGGCGATCTTGTCGCCGTGCTCGGCGATGGCCTTGGCGACCCATGCGGGGGCTTCCAGGGCGGCGGTGCCGAGGTTGACCCGGGTGCAGCCGGTGGCGAGGGCGCGGGCGAGCGACTCGTCGTCCCGGATACCGCCGGACAGTTCGACCTTGATGTCCAGCTGCCCGGTGACCTCGCGCAGCAGCTCGTAGTTGGAGCCGGTGCCGAAAGCGGCGTCGAGGTCGACCAGGTGCAGCCACTCGGCGCCGGCGTTCTGCCAGGCGAGGGCGGCGGCCAGCGGCTCGCCGAAGGAGGTCTCGGTGCCGGAGGCGCCCTTGACCAGGCGGACGGCCTGGCCGTCGCGGACGTCGACGGCGGGAAGCAGTTCGAGGCGGCTCAGGCCCCCGCTCTCGCTCCGCTCAGCGGTGGCATCGCCGGGCACAGCCTCGACGGCTCGCTCACTTCGTTCGCTCATCAGATACAACTTTCAGCTCGTCAGAGGGTGTTGACCCAGTTGGTCAGCAGGGCGGCGCCGGCGTCACCGGACTTCTCGGGGTGGAACTGGGTGGCCCACAGCGGGCCGTTCTCGATGGCCGCGACGAACGGCTGCCCGTGCGTGGCCCAGGTGACCAGCGGCGGGTTGATCCGCGCGCTGTGGGTCTCCAGCTCCCAGCGCCGCACCCCGTAGGAGTGCACGAAGTAGAAGCGGGTCTGCGGGTCGAGGCCGGCGAACATCCGGCTGCCCTCGGGGACGTCCACGGTGTTCCAGCCCATGTGCGGGACGACCGGGGCCTCCAGCGGTTCGACGGTGCCCGGCCACTCGTCGCAGCCGGCCGTCTCGACGCCGTGCTCGACGCCCTTCTCGAAGAGGATCTGCATGCCCACGCAGATGCCCATGACCGGGCGGCCCCCGGCGAGGCGGCGGTCGATGATCCAGTCCCCGCGGACCGACTTCAGCCCGCGCATGCAGGCCTCGAAGGCGCCGACACCGGGGACGAGCAGGCCGTCCGCGGCCATCGCGGTGTCGTAGTCGGAGCTGACCGTGACGTTCGCCCCGGTCCGCTCCAGGGCGCGCTGCGCGGAGCGGAGGTTGCCGGAGCCGTAGTCGAGGACGACGACGTTCTTGCCCATGTTCAGGTGTCCAGTCTTTCTAGGGCAGGTCTGGCAGGTCGGGCCAGGTCTGACACGTCTGGCAGGTCGGGCGGGGCTACAGGCGCATGACGCCGGCGGCCAGGCACATCCCCGCGCCCAGCCCCAGCACGAGGATGACGCCCTTCGGCAGCTTCTGCTTCCAGAAGGAGATCACTCCGCCGGCCAGGAAGAGGCCGACGAAGATCAGAGCCAACGCGGAATTGCTCACAGCGCACCCTTGGTCGACGGGAGGATGCCGGCCGCGCGCGAGTCGCGCTCGGCGGCGTAGCGCAGCGCCCGGGCCAGCGCCTTGAACTGGCACTCCACGATGTGGTGGGCGTTGCGCCCGTACGGCACGTGGACGTGCAGCGCGATCTGCGCCTGGGCCACGAAGGACTCCAGGATGTGCCGGGTCATCGTGGTGTCGTAGCTGCCGATCATCGGCGCCATGCCCTCGGGCTCGGTGTGCACCAGGTAGGGCCGGCCGGAGAGGTCCACGGTGACCTGGGCGAGCGACTCGTCCAACGGCACCGTGCAGTTGCCGAAGCGGTAGATGCCGACCTTGTCGCCGAGCGCCTGCTTGAAGGCGGCGCCGAGCGCGAGGGCGGTGTCCTCGATGGTGTGGTGGGTGTCGATGTGCAGGTCGCCGTCGGTCTTGACGGTGAGGTCGAACAGGCCGTGCCGGCCGAGCTGGTCGAGCATGTGGTCGTAGAAGCCGACGCCCGTGGAGATGTCGGTCTTGCCGGTGCCGTCGAGGTCTATCTCGACCAGGACGGAGGTCTCCTTGGTGGTGCGCTCGACGCGTCCGATGCGGGACATGGGGGTTACAGCTCCTGACTGGCAGCGCGCGCGGAGCGTGCTCGATCAAGGGTGGGGGTGGGAGACGGGAGGGCGGTGCGGACGGCGTCCAGGAAGGCGTCGTTCTCGGCGGGGGTGCCGGCGGTGACGCGCAGCCACCCGGGCACGCCGTTGTCGCGGACCAGGACGCCCTGGTCGAGGATGGCCTGCCAGACGGCGTGGGTGTCGGCGAAGCGGCCGAACTGGACGAAGTTGGCGTCCGAGTCGGTCACCTCCAGGCCCATCGCCCGCAGCGCGTCGACCAGCCGGTCGCGCTGCTCCTTGAGCCGGCCGACGTACCCGAGCAGGGTGTCGGTGTGCTCCAGGCAGGCCAGCGCGGTGGCCTGGGTGACGGCGGACAGGTGGTACGGCAGGCGGACCAGCTGGACGGCGTCGACGACCGCCCGGTCGGCGGCCAGGTAGCCCAGGCGCAGCCCGGCCGCGCCGAAGGCCTTGGACATGGTGCGGGTGACCACCAGGTTGGGGCGGCCCTCGATCAGCGAGAGCAGCGAGGCGCGGTGCGAGAACTCGACGTACGCCTCGTCCACGACGACCAGGCTGGGCCGGGCGGCCTGCGCGGCCTCGTACAGCCGCAGCACGGTGTCGGCTTCGACGGCGGTGCCGGTCGGGTTGTTCGGCGAGCAGATG
Source organism: Kitasatospora sp. NPDC034023 (assembly GCF_055575795.1). Taxonomy (NCBI): domain Bacteria; kingdom Bacillati; phylum Actinomycetota; class Actinomycetes; order Kitasatosporales; family Streptomycetaceae; genus Kitasatospora; species Kitasatospora sp. NPDC034023. The sequence goes on along the minus strand of NZ_JBVIRY010000016.1, from coordinate 31,309 downwards.
AAGACCACGTTGGGCCGGTGCTCGGCGATCGCGGCGAGCGCGGCGTGGAGGTCGATGGTGAAGTCGTCGTTGCGCGGGCCGGAGATCCAGGCGGTGCCGGTGCCCCGGGAGATCAGCGCGTGCATCGAGTACGAGGGCTCGAAGCCGAGTGCGCTGCGGCCGGGGCCGCCGAAGGCCTGCAGCAGCTGCTGGAGGACCTCGTTGGAGCCGTTGGCGGCCCACACCTGCTCGCGCACGACCGGGAAGCCGGTGGTCCGCCCGAGGTACCCGGCGAGGCCCTCGCGCAGCTCGACCGCGTCCCGGTCGGGGTAGCGGTTGAGGTTGCGGGCGGCCTCGGCGACGCGCTCGGCGATCCGGGCCACCAGCTCCTCGGGCAGCCGGTACGGGTTCTCGTTGGTGTTCAGCTGGACGGGTACGTCCAACTGCGGTGCGCCGTACGGGGACTGGCCGCGCAGCTCGTCCCGGATCGGAAGATCGTCAATAGCGGTCACGAGCCCGGCACCGTCCAGTCGAATCGAGCCTTGATGGCGTCCCCGTGCCCGGGGAGGTCCTCGGCGTTCGCCAGGGTGACCACGTGCGCGGCGACGTCCGCCAGCGCGTCGCGGTCGTACTCGACCACCTGGACGCCGCGCAGGAAGGTCTGCACCGACAGCCCGGAGGAGTGGCAGGCGCAGCCGCCGGTGGGCAGCACGTGGTTGGAGCCGGCCGCGTAGTCGCCCAGCGAGACCGGGGTCCAGCGGCCGATGAAGATCGCGCCCGCGTTGACGACCCGGGCGGCCACCGCGTGCGGGTCGCGGGTCTGGATCTCCAGGTGCTCGGCCGCGTACGCGTTGACGACGGCGAGGCCCTGGGTGAGGTCGTCGACCAGGATGATGCCGGACTGCTTGCCGCCCAGCGCCTCGGCGACGCGCTCGCTGTGCTTGGTCTTGGCGACCTGCACGGTCAGTTCGGCCTCGACGGCGTCGGCCAGCGCCGGGGAGTCGGTGACCAGCACCGAGCCGGAGGTGGGGCCGTGCTCGGCCTGGCTGATCAGGTCGGCGGCGACGTCGGAGGGCAGCGCGCTGTCGTCGGCGAGGACGGCGATCTCGGTCGGTCCGGCCTCGGAGTCGATGCCGATCCGGCCGGCGAAGTAGCGCTTGGCGGCGGCCACGTAGATGTTGCCCGGGCCGGTGACCATGTTCACCGGCTCGCACTCCTCGGTGCCGAGGGCGAACATCGCGACGGCCTGGGCGCCGCCGACGGAGTAGACCTCGTCGACGCCGAGCAGCGCGCAGGCCGCCAGGATCGTCGGGTGGACGCGGCCGCCGAAGGCCTTCTGCGGCGGGGAGGTGACCGCGATGCCCCGGACGCCCGCTTCCTGGGCCGGCACCACGTTCATCACCACGGAGGACGGGTAGACCGCGAGCCCGCCGGGCACGTACAGGCCGACCCGCTCGACCGGCACCCAGCGCTGGGTGACCGTGCCGCCCGGCACCACCTGGGTGGTGTGCCCGGTGCGGCGCTGGTCGGCGTGCACGGCGCGGGCCCGGCGGATCGACTCCTCCAGCGCGGCGCGTACCTGCGGGTCCAGCGTCTCCAGGGCCTCGGTCAGCTGCTCGGCCGGGACCCGGGTGGACTCCAGGCGGACGCCGTCGAAGCGCTCGGTGATCTCGATCAGCGCCGCGACCCCGCGATGGTGGACGTCCTCGGCGATCGGTCGCACCTTCTCCAGGGCGGCCGCGACGTCGAAGTCGGCACGGGGCAGCAGGTCACGCGGGTCGTCGAGCGAGCCGCGGAGGTCGATTCGAGAGATCACGCCACCCAGTGTAAGGAGTGGCCGGAACCGCTGGTCCCGCATTTCAGTCCGTGATACGAAAGGCGAGACGACCGGGGGACGGGGGAAACCATGGTGGAGCGCGCTCCAGAGGGCTGGACCGATACCGAGCGGCAGCTCTGGGAGGCCTACCACCAGGGGGAGATCCTCGACCTCCGCAGTGGCGGAGCCGACACCGACGACCCCTTCGGCGACGCCGTCTGGGACGCTCGGCGCACCGTCCGCGCCGAGGTGCTCGCCCACCTGCTGCTGGTCGGTCCGGAGCCCGCGCCCGGGCGCGTCGCCTCGCTGCGCCTCAGCGGCGCGCTGGTCACGGGCGCGCTCAACCTGGCCGGCGCCGCCATCGGCCACTACGTCGAGCTGCACGACTGCCGCTTCGAGCACAAGATCCTCATCTCCGAGGCGGCGGTGTCCACGCTGCGCTTCGTGAACTGCCTGATCCCCCGCATGGAGGCCTCCCGGCTCTCCACCACCGGCGACCTCCACCTCGCCCGCTGCCGCCTCCCCGACGGCATCCGGCTCACCGACGCCAGGATCGGCACCGACCTGCTGCTCAACCAGGCCGTCGTCGGCGGCGACCGCTACGGCCGCGCTGTCTCCGCCGACGGGATCAGCGTCAACCAGGACTTCGAGGCCGAACGCCTGCACACCCAGGGCGAGTTGAGCATACGAACCGCCCGGATAGGCGGCCGGCTCTCGCTGCGCGGCGCCCAGCTGCACGCCGACCGGCAGCACAACAACACCTGCCTCAACGCCGTCCGGGTCACCGTCGGCCACACCCTCTACCTGACCGGCTCCGCCGACCGCGGCTGGGCGGGCTCCCGCGGCTACTACGGGTCCGGCTACGGCGCGAACCCGCCGCCCGACGGCCCCGTCACCCCCTTCCGCGCCTTCGGCCGGGTCCGGCTGTCCGACAGCCGCTTCGACGGCGCCTGCCTGATCTCCGGCGAATTCCACCTGGAGGGTGACGACGAACTCTCCCTGCGCCGCATCCACACCCCCGAGCTCCGCTTCACCTGCAAGTTCCGCCCCACCGGCACGGTCTCGCTCTCCCGCGCCCGGGTCGGCAACCTGGTCGACATCCCCGAGGCCTGGCCGCTCGGCAAGCACCTGGGCCTGACCGGCTTCGTCTACGAGAACCTGCGCCCGCTGAGGGCCTTCGGCATCCAGGAGCGGATCGAGTGGCTGGAGGGCTCCTCGGTCGAGTTCCAGCCGGAGTCCTACGAGCAGCTGGCCGCCGCCCTGCGCCGCGACGGGGCCGACGACGACGCCCGCGAGGTGCTGTACGCCAAGCAGCGCCGGCGCCGCCGGACCCTGCCGCTGCCCGCCCGGGTCTGGGGCGCCGTCCAGGACGCCACCGTCGGCTACGGCTACCGCCCCGGCAGGGCGGGCCTGTGGCTGCTGCTCGCCTGGGTCCTCGGCAGCCTCTGGTTCGCCACCCACCCGCTGGAGCCGCTCAAGGCCGACGAACGGCCGCACTGGAACCCGGTGCTCTACACCCTCAACCAGCTGCTGCCGATCGTCGATCTCAACCAGGGCGGCTGGAACCCGGGCGGCCTCGCCCAGTGGATCTCCGCCGCACTCGTGGTCATCGGCTGGCTGCTCGCCTCCACCGTCGTCGCGGGCGCCACCCGGATGCTTCAGCGCGGGTGAGCCCTCAACCGCGCGACAAGGCCCCCGTCCGGGGAACTACGCTGTCCGCCGTGACAGAACGGCTTCCGCTCTTCCCGCTGAACACCGTGCTCTACCCGGGCCTGGTGCTGCCCCTGAACGTCTTCGAGGAGCGCTACCGCCGTCTCGTCGCCGACCTGCTCGAACAGCCCGAGGACGCCCCCCGGCGCTTCGGCGTGCTCGCGATCAAGGACGGCCGCGAGGTCGCCCCGGTCCGGCCCGAGGAAGGCCCGGCCGGACCGCTCGACGGCCTCGGCACGTTCACCGGGGACCCGCTCGAGGCGGTCTTCCCGGTCGGCTGCGTCGCCGACGTCGCCTCCGCCGAGCACCAGCCCGACGGCCGCTACGAGCTCCTGGTCACCGGCACCACCCGGTTCCGGCTCCGCTCGGTGGACGTCTCCGGTCCGTACCTGACCGGCGAGATCGAGCCGATCGAGGAACGCCCCGGCGAGGGCTCCGGCGCGCTGGCCGCCGAGGTCGAGCGGGCCTTCCGGGTCTACCAGAAGCGCCTCGCCGGCGCCCGCGAGGCCAGCACCGTCGGCCGCCAGGACCTCCCCGACGACCCGCAGGTGCTCTCCTACCTGGTCGCCGCCGCCTCGGTGTTCGAGACCCCGGTCAAGCAGCAGCTGCTCGCCTGCCCGGACACCGCCCAGCGCCTGCGCACCGAACTCGACCTGCTGCGCCGCGAGACCGCCGTCCTCACCTGGCTGCCCTCGCTGCCCGCCGTCGACCTCACCCGCCAGTCCTTCAGCCCCAACTGACCCAGGAACCAGAAACCCAGGAGCCCAGGACCCCTCGCATGGCCAAGAAGACCAAGAAGGGCGGCCAGGGCACCCCGGCCACCGTCGCCCTGGAATCCGCCGCCGTCCCGTTCACCGTGCACGCCTACGACCACGACCCCGCCGCCGCCTCCTACGGCGGCGAGGCGGCGGAGGTCCTCGGCGTGGCCGCCGAGCGCGTCTTCAAGACCCTGGTGGCCGACGTGGACGGCACCCTCACCGTCGGCGTGGTCCCCGTCGCCGGCCAGCTCGACCTCAAGGCCCTGGCCTCGGCCGTCGGCGGCAAGCGCGCCACCATGGCCGACCCCGCGGCCGCCGAACGCAGCAGCGGCTACGTCCTCGGCGGCATCTCCCCGCTGGGCCAGCGCCGCCCCCTGCGCACCGTCGTCGACGCCAGCGCCCTCACCCACCCCACCGTCTACGTCTCGGCGGGCCGCCGGGGCCTGGAGGTGGAACTCGCCCCCGCCGACCTCATCGCCCTCACCCGGGCCCTCACCGCCCCCATCGCCCGCTGAGCCCGCTGAGCCCGCTGAGCCCGCGCCCACCGAGCCCCCACCGGAAACGCCGCAGGGCGGAAGGCCGCGGCCCGTCCCCGGACCACCGCCCCTCCGCCCTGCCACCACACCGCGAACCTCGGACCTCGGACCTCGGACCGCCGAACCTCAGCCCCGGTCCTCCGGCCCCACCGGAAGCGTGGGCGGAGCCGCCGGGGGAGCGACCGGCGCCCCCCAGTACGGCGGCGGGTCCTCCTCCCGCTTGCCGAACGCCGCCGACAGCGCGAGCAGCACCACCATCGCCGTCATCGGCCACACCAGCAGCGCGCCCATCGCCCCCAGGTCGATGTTCGCGTCGAAGTGCCCGCCGTTCCCGACCCGCCGGGCCTCGCCGATCAGGTCCTTGGTCGGCCCGAGCCACCGGCCGATCCGCCAGGCCCCCAGTGCCCCGAGCAGTCCGCCGACGGTCAGCCCCAGCGCGACCGCGATGCCGCCGCCGCGTCGCCGGGTGACCAGGAAGGCGCCGAGCGCGGTCAGGATGCCGGCGCCCAAGGCGATGATCACGAACACCGCGTCGGCCCCGGCCCGCTGCTCGCCCTCGGGGTCCACGTAGAGGATCCGGTCGCCGTCCACGACCAGCGGCACCTTCGGTGCCAGCCACGCCCACAGGGCGGCCATCACTAGCCCGGCCACCAGGCAGGCGACGACGACCCCTGCCCAGACCCGTACCTCCGGCAGCAGCCGCTGCACCAGCGAAGGCCCGTGAGCGTCGGACGCGACGGGCGCAAGCCCCTGCGGGGGCGCGTACGGGTCGGGCACGGCGTCGGGCACGGCGTCTTCCGGCGCCGCCTGCACATCGGTGTGGGCGGGATCCGGAGGTGTGTTCGGTACGGTCACAGGCCCCATCGTTTCACGCCGCCCCTCGGAACGACCCCACCACCCGTTCGGCCCTTACCGCGCGACGGCCCGCCGGTACGCCCACGTGGCCACGCCCAGCGACACCACGCCCACCCCGGCGCACACCCCCAGGTCCGCGAGCACCATCGCCCAGTCCGGGTCGGGTGTGAAGGTCCGCGCGAAGGCCTCCACCCCGTACGTGGACGGCAGCAGGTCCCGCAGCCACAGCACCGGCTGCGGCAGGTGGTCGACCGGCAGCACGCCGAGCAGCAGGGCGGCGGACATGCCGAGCTGCCCGAGCATGGTCGCGATCTCCTGCCGGGGCGCGAGCAGCCCGCAGGCCGCACCCAGCCCGGACAGCGCGGCCCCGGCGAGCGGGACGACCGCCAGCAGCACCCACAGCTGTCCTAGCGGCAGTCCGAACATGACCGCCCCGACGGCCGCGGTGGCGACCGTCCCGGGCAGGGTGAAGGAGGCGTACGCGGCGGCCGCCCCGAGCACCACCGAGGCCGCCGGCACCGGCAGCGTCGCGTAGTGGTCGAGGCCGCCGGTGGCCCGCAGCTTCCCGAAGTACTGGGCGAGCAGGTTCAGCGCGACGAACGCCACCACCAGCACGCTCGACCCGGCGACCACCGACCGTGCCGCCGAGGACTGCCCGGCGTCCACGACGCCGCGCATCATCACCAGGATGCCGACGGACTGGAAGGTGGCGACGAACAGCAGCGGGATCCGCGCGACCCGCGCCCGGGCGAGCTGCGCCCGGTACACGGCGGCGAGGGCCGGCAGCAGCCGGGCCGCGGGGGCGAGCGGGGCGGGTCCGGCCGAGGTCCGGTCGGTTCGCGGTGGCGCCGAGAGCAGGGTCACTTGGCCAGTCCTCCGTGGCGGCCGCCCAGCTTGAGGTAGGCGTCCTCGAGGCTCGGGGTGGCGAGGGTGAAGTCGTCGAGCGCGGCGAAGGCCGGGCCGGTGGTGACGGCGGCGACCAGTTCGCGGGCCTGGTCGGGGGTGGTGCGGACGGTCCAGCGGCGCCCGGTGCACTCGGCGCGTTCGCGCAGCGCGGCGACGGCGGGCACACCGATGGGTGCCTCGTCGCGCCAGACCAGGTCGAGCCGGACGTCGCCGTCCACGAGCGCCTTGAGCCCGCCGGGCGTGTCGCAGGCGATCACCCGGCCCTCGTCCACCACGGCGACCCGGTCGAGCACGGTCTCCGCCTCGATCACGTTGTGGGTGACCAGCAGCACGGTCGTGCCGTGTTCGGCGCGCCGCCGGTCGACGGCGCTCCACACGGCCCGCCGGGCGACGGGGTCCATGCCGGTGGTCGGTTCGTCGAGGACGAGCAGCGGCCGGTCCCCGACCAGGGTGGCCGCGAAGCAGGCGAGCCGCCGCTGCCCGCCGGACAGCTTGGCGAGCGGGCGGGCGGCGATGGCCGTCAGCCCGAGTTCGTCCAGGACGTCGGCGGCCGTGCTCCGGGCCTGCGCCCGGCCGAGCCCGCGCAGCCGCCCGGTCGTCTCGGCGGCGAGGGCGACCGTCAGCTCGTCCAGCGCGGTGGATTCCTGCCCGAGGTACCCGAGCAGCCGGGCGGCCCGCTCGGGATATCGCACGATGTCGTGGCCGAGGAGTTCGACCGTGCCGGAGTCGGGGCGCAGCAGTCCGGTGAGCTGGCGGACCAGCGTCGACTTCCCGGCGCCGTTGGGCCCGAGCAGCCCGAAGATCTCGCCTTGCCGGACGATGAGGCTGATGCCGTCGTTGGCCCGGATCTCGGTGGCGGCCGCGCCGCGTCCGCTGCGGTAGGTCCTGACCAGGTCGCGCACGGCGATGCACGGCGGGGTTTCGTCGGGGGCTCTCCCGGCCGTCTCACTCACGACCGAAGACTCTACGCGCTCATACGGGCGAACCGGACAAGGGGGCCTGTTCGCCGGGAGGGGCGGGTGTCACACCGCGCATCCCGGTGCGCCTCAGCCGACTCAGCCGCCGACGGCCGTCGACCCGGTCGTCATCGACTCAGTCGTCGACGACCATCGACCCGCCCGGCACCCGTGCGGCCAGTTCCTTCCAGAACCCGGCCCGGATGGCGTAGCGGTCGTGCTCGTCGATCTGGTCGTCCTTGTGCGCGAGCAGCCCGAAGCGGGCGGCGTAGCGGAGCAGTTCGCCGTCGACGCGGTGGGGGATGCGCGGGTAGTCGGGCCACAGCACGGTGAGCCGTTCGGAGTCGCCGATCCGGTCGCTCCAGCGGCGGGCGAAGACCTGCCCGACTTCGTGGGCGTCGCCGCCGATGGTGGTGATGTCCTCCTCGCGGTCGGCCCAGCGCTGTTCGGAGGTGGTGAGCTGGGCGAGGGTGGGCAGGCTGTCGCCGGCGGTGACGGCGGGTTCCGGGGCGGGCCGGTCGACCCAGCCGCGGTCGGAGGACCACCGCAGCACCGGTCCGGCCTGCGCGACGGCGCCGTGCCCGTTCGTACCGTGGCCGTTCAGGCCGTGCCCGTTCGCGCCGTGCCCGTTGACGCCGGCCCCGACCGGCCCGGACCCGACCGCCCCGTGCCCGTTCGCCACCGGGGTGATCGGTGTGACGGAGGAGGCGCGTCCGGCCAGGTCCTTCGGCGTGGGGACGACCTTGAGCGCGGTGGCCGCTGACTGCGGCCGCCCGTTGGCGGCGGCGGAGGCAGCGCCCTCCTCGGCGACGGCCGCCGGACGGACCGCCGCCGGCGCCACGCCCGGCACGACGCTGGGCAGCGCGGCCGGCGGGGCGGCGAGGATCTTGGTGATCTCCTGCCGTGCCCCGGGCGCCGGGAAGAGGTTGGAGTTGTCCCGCAGCGAGAACGACCCCTCGATCCACTCCCGGTCCAGCACCCGCCGCTCGTCCGCTTCGCCGACCAGGTCCTCGGACTGGTTGAAGTCGCCGTCGGCGGCCTGCAGGGCCCACAGGTGGACGGCGACGCCGTGCTCCTTGGCGGTCATCATGCCGGGCAGCAGGTCACCGTCCCCGGTGATCAGTACGACGTCGGCGCAGGCCCGGTTGCGGGCGAGTTCGGAGAGTTCGGCGTGCATGGCCGCGTCCACGCCCTTCTGCACCCAGCGCCCCTCGGCCCGGGTGAGCGCTCCGAGCCGTACGGTGACCCGGGGCAGGACGCGCAGCCGCCGGTGCTCGGGCATCGGGCGCCGGTCGGGCGCGGCGTCGAACCAGTAGATGCGCAGTAGCGGCAGCCCGGTCTCGGCCTCGGCGCGCTCGCGCAGCGCGGTGATGAGGGCCGTGTGGTTCACGGTGACTTTGGACCGGGACGGATCCCCCGCGAGCAGGCTGGCGGCGGCGCCCAGCAGATATCCGGCGTCCACCAGGACGACACAGCGGTCCATCGCGCACCTCTTTTCGCTCGCCCTCGGAATCAGTCGGGTGGGGCGTTCGGGGGGCGGGCGGTCCGCCCTCCGTCCGGGCGTACTGAGGTGAGGGGCCCCCGTCGTCGCCCGATCGTTGGGTCACCTTTTACCCGGGGTTCGCCTGCCGAACCTTGCCGGATGTCCCGGTACCGCAACAGCCGCCCCAACGGCACGCAAAGAAACGCGAAGGCGGGCCCCGTTCAACGACGGAGCCCGCCCGAGGTCACGCGGCGGCGTACGGGCCCATGGGCCCTGGGCATGGCGAGCCCCGGCGCTCAGCCCTTGAGCTCGGCGGCGACCAGCTCGGCCAGCTGGACGGCGTTGAGCGCGGCGCCCTTGCGCAGGTTGTCGTTGGAGATGAACAGCGACAGGCCGTTGTCCACGGTCTCGTCCGCCCGGATGCGCCCGACGTAGCTCGGGTCCTTGCCCGCGGCCTGCAGCGGGGTGGGGATGTCGGACAGCTCGACGCCGGGGGCGGCGGCGAGCAGCTCGGCGGCGCGCTCGGGGCTGATCGGGCGCTCGAAGCGGGCGTTGATCTGCAGGGAGTGGCCGGAGAAGACCGGGACGCGCACGCAGGTGCCGGCGACCTTCAGCTCCGGGATGCCGAGGATCTTGCGGCTCTCGTGGCGGAGCTTCTGCTCCTCGTCGGTCTCGTTGGAGCCGTCGTCGACGATGGAGCCGGCCAGCGGCAGCACGTTGAAGGCGATCGGGCGCTTGTAGACCTTGGGCTCGGGGAACTCGACCGCGGCGCCGTCGTGGGCGAGCCCGGCGGCACCGTCGATGACCTTGGCGGCCTGGTCCTGCAGCTCGGCGACGCCGGCGACGCCACTGCCGGAGACGGCCTGGTAGGTGGAGACGATCAGCGCGGCCAGGCCGGCCTCCGCGTGCAGCGGGCGCAGCACGGGCATGGCGGCCATGGTGGTGCAGTTCGGGTTGGCGATGATGCCCTTGGGGCGGTCCGCGATGGCCTCGGGGTTGACCTCGGAGACGACCAGCGGGACCTCGGGGTCGCGGCGCCAGGCGGAGGAGTTGTCGATGACGACGGCACCGGCCGCGGCGACCTTCGGGGCGAGGGCCTTGGAGGTGGCGCCGCCGGCGGAGAAGATCACGATGTCGAGGCCCGTGTAGTCGGCCGTGGCCGCGTCCTCGACGGTGACCTCGGTGCCCTGCCACGGCAGCGTGCGCCCGGCCGAGCGGGCCGAGGCGAACAGCCGCAGCTGCTCCACCGGGCCCAGTCCACCTTCACGACCAGCCCGGTCCGCCAGGATCTCGCGGACCACGCTGCCGACCTGGCCGGTGGCACCGACAATGCCGATCTTCATTCCGACTACTCCTCTGAATGGTGCTGTTCACAGCCGCACTCTGCCCATCATGCCTTGTCACGCGGGCCGGGCGACCTGCCATTTCACTGGTTGAGAGGCTCCCCGGACGGGATCCCGGACAGGATGCCGGACGGACCCTAGTGGTCCAGACCATTCACCAGCGCCAACGCGGCCTCCACCTCGGCCCGGTCGGCCGGCAGCAGCGGCAGCCGTACGTCCGGGGTCGGGATCCGCCCCTGGGCGTGCAGCACGCCCTTGGTGACCGTCGGGTTCGGCGCCGTGAACGCGGCCAGCGCCAGCCCGGTCAGCCGGTGCCCGAGCGCCCGCGCCCGCTCGACGTCCCCCGCCTGCCAGGCCTGCGCCAGCTCCACGAACCGGCCGGTCGCCAGGTGCGCGGCGGCGAGGATGCCCCCGGCCGCGCCGAGCGCCAGCATCGGCGGCAGGAAGGCGTCCTCCCCGGTGAGGAACGCGAACCCCTCGGGGGTGTCGGCGAGCAGCTCCGCCGCCGTCTGGTCCAGCCCGCCGGTCGCGTACTTGACGCCCACCACGCCCTCGATCGCGGCGAGTTCGCGCAGCGCGGCGGTGGAGAGCTGCTGCCCGGTGCGGTACGGGATCTGGTAGACGAGCAGCGGCAGCGGGCTGCCGGCGGCCAGCGCCCGGAAGTGCGCGACCGTCCCCGCCTCGCCGGGCCGCACGAACGCCGGGACGGTGACCAGCGCGGCCGCGGCGCTCGGCACCCGCGCACCGAGCGCGGCCAGCGACTCGCCGACGGCCCGGGTGTCCCCACCGTGCGCGCCGACGATCAGCTGCGCCCCGCGCGCGGCGCAGGCGGCCGCGGCGACGTCCACCACCGCGTCCCGCTCCTCGGCGCTCAGCGCGGCCGGCTCGCCGGTGGTGCCGAGCGCGCACAGGCCGGCTGCCCCGGCGTCGAGCAGCTCGTGCGCGAGCTTCTCCAGCGCGTCCAGCGCGACGGTGCCGTCGGCGGCGAAGGGGGTGATCAGGGGGACGTAGATGCCCTTGAGTTCCATGCCCACGATCCTGCGGCCCACCGATCACCCAGGTCCAGTTCACATTTCCGACGCTTCTCGTAAGCTGAGCCGATGCTCGACGTCCGACGCCTGCGCCTGCTGCGCGAACTCGCCCACCTCGGCACCATCGCGGCCGTCGCCGAGGCGCTCTCCTTCAGCCCGTCGGCGGTCTCCCAGCAGCTGTCCGTCCTGGAGAAGGAGGCGGGCGTCCCGCTGCTGGAGCGCACCGGCCGGCGGGTCACCCTCACCCCGGCCGGACGCAACCTGGTCCGGCACGCCGAATCGGTGCTCGCCCTCCTGGAGCAGGCGGGCGCCGAACTCGCTCACGCCAAGCGGGGATTGGCCGGTCCGCTGCGGATCGGCACCTACCCGTCGGCGGCCCGCGCGATCATCCCGGCGGTGCTCGGCGAACTGGCCGCCTGGCACCCCGGACTGGAGCCGATGGTCACCGAGGTCGACCCGGCGGCCGTCGGCGCGGCCCTGCGTGCGGGCGAACTGGACGTGGCCCTGGTCCACGAGTACGACCTCGTCCCCACCGACCCCGAACCCGGTCTCGCCGCGACCCGCCCGGTCTTCACCGAACCCATGTACCTGGCCGCCCGCACCCCGGGCACCATCGCCGAACAGCGCGGCGCGCCGTGGATCGTGTCCTCACCCGGCACCCTCTGCCACACCATGGCCGTCCGCGCCTGCGAGTCGGCCGGCTTCGCACCCCGGATCCGCCACCAGATCGACGACTTCACCACCGTGCTCGCGCTGGTCGCCGCCGGTCAGGGCGTGGCCCTCGTCCCCCACCTCGGCACCGCCCAGCCCCCGCCCGGCGTCACCCTCACCCGCCTCCCCATGTACCGCCGCACCCGCGCCGCCTTCCGCGCCGGCGCCGGCTCCCACCCGGCCGTCTCCGCCTTCGTCTCCGCCCTCCACACCGCGGTACCCCCGGGCCTCGGCAGCGGTTCCTGAAAACCCCTGCCCCTCTCCCCCGACTCCCCCGACAGAAGTTCCCCGCGCCCGAAAGGGTCGCGGGGAACCGGGCGAGGCGGACGGCCACTACCCGCGCTCAGGCGTCAACCGCCCGTAGCGCACGCAGACTTCTCACACCGCCAGACAGCTGGGCCCGAGCAGCTGCTTCAGGTCACCGAACAGCGCCGGGTCCGACTTCACCCGGTGCCGGTCGAGCCGCAGCACCGTGGTCTTGGTGCGGCTCTCCAGGCGCACCCGGACCTCGGTCGTGCCCTTGTGGTGGGTCAGCACCTCGCTGAGCCGGGCGACCAGCGGCGGCGTGATCTTCCCGCTGGGGATGTTGATGGTGATCGGCGCGTCGGCGTGCGCGTTCGACAGGTCGGGGACGGACAGCTCCATGCCCATCAGCCGCGGCACGTCCTCCCGCTTGTCGAGCTTGCCGCGCACGAACACCACGGCGTCCTCGACCAGTTGGGAGGAGACCAGCTGGTAGCTCGCCGGGAAGAACATGCAGTCGATGGAGCCTGCCAGGTCTTCGACGGTAGCGATGGCCCAGGCGTTGCCCTGCTTGGTCATCTTGCGCTGCAGGCCCGAGATGATGCCGCCGATGGTGACGATCGTCCCGTCCGGCCGTTCGGCGAGGTCGGCGACCGCGCAGTCCGCCTTGTCGGAGAGGACGTGCTCGATGCCGTGCAGCGGGTGCGAGGAGACGTACAGGCCGAGCATCTCGCGTTCCTGGGCGAGCAGGAAGGACTTCTCCCACTCCTCCTCGGAGAAGACGACGTCGAGTCCGAAGCTCGGCTCGTCGTCGGTGGCGTCGCCGCCGAAGAGGTCGAACTGTCCCTCGGCCTCCTTGCGCTTCACCCCGACGACGTTGTCGATCATCGGCTCGAACTGGGCGCTGAGGCCCTTGCGGGTGTGCCCGAGCGAGTCGAAGGCGCCGGCCTTGATGAGCGATTCGACGGTCCGCTTGTTGCAGACCACCGACTCCACCTTGTCCAGGAAGTCGGGGAAGGAGGAGAACTTCCCCTTGGTCTTCCTGGTCCGGATCATCGACTCGACGACCGGCCCGCCGACGTTGCGGATGGCGGTGAGGCCGAACCGGACGAGGGTGTCACCGTGCGGGGTGAAGTCCGAGTCCGACTCGTTGACGTCCGGCGGGAGCACCTGGATGCCCATCTTGCGGCACTCGTTGAGGTAGACCGCGGACTTGTCCTTGTCGTCCTTGACGGACGTGAGCAGGCCGGACATGTACTCGGCCGGGTAGTTGGCCTTGAGGTAGGCCGTCCAGTACGAGACCAGCCCGTACCCGGCGGTGTGCGCTTTGTTGAACGCGTAGCCGGAGAAGGGGACGAGGACGTCCCACACGGCCTGGATGGCCGCGTCGGAGTAGCCGCGCTCGCGGCAGCCCTTCTGGAAGGGGACGAACTCCGCTTCCAGGATCTCCTTCTTCTTCTTGCCCATGGCCCGGCGCAGCAGGTCCGCCTGGCCGAGCGAGTAGCCGGCGAGGATCTGCGCGGCCTTCTGCACCTGCTCCTGGTAGACGATCAGGCCGTACGTCGGCCGGAGCACCTCCTCCAGGGGCTTCTCCAGCTCCGGGTGGATCGGGGTGATCTCCTGCTGGCCGTTCTTGCGCAGCGCGTAGTTGGTGTGGGAGTTGACGCCCATCGGGCCCGGGCGGTACAGCGCCAGGACCGCGGAGATGTCCTCGAAGTTGTCGGGCTTCATCAGGCGCAGCAGCGAGCGCATGGGGCCGCCGTCGAGCTGGAAGACGCCGAGGGTGTCGCCGCGGGCGAGGAGTTCGTAGGTCGGCTTGTCGTCGAGCGGCAGCTTGAGCAGCTCGATCTTCTCGCCCTTGTTGCGCTCGATCGCCTTGACGGCGTCGTCCATGATCGTCAGGTTGCGCAGGCCGAGGAAGTCCATCTTGAGGAGGCCGAGGCCTTCACAGGTGGGGTAGTCGAACTGCGTGATGGTGACGCCGTCGGTGTGCCGGGTCCAGACCGGGATGTGGTCGGTGAGCGGCTCGGCGGACATGATGACGCCGGCGGCGTGCACGCCGGGCTGGCGGATCAGGCCCTCGATGCCGCGCGCGGTGTCGATGACCTTCTTGACGTCCGGGTCGCTCTCGTAGAGCCCGCGGATCTCGCCGGCCTCGCCGTAGCGCGGGTGGCTGCTGTCCGTGATGCCGGAGAGCGGGATGCCCTTGCCCATGACGTCCGGCGGCATCGCCTTGGTGATGCGGTCGCCCATCGCGTAGGGGTAGCCGAGGACTCGCGAGGAGTCCTTGATGGCGGCCTTGGCCTTGATGGTGCCGTACGTGACGATCATGGCGACCTTGTCGGATCCCCACTTCTCGGTCACGTAGCGGATCACGTCGCCGCGCCGGCGCTCGTCGAAGTCGATGTCGACATCGGGCATGGAGATGCGCTCGGGGTTGAGGAAGCGCTCGAAGATCAGGCCGTGCGGGATGGGGTCGAGGTCGGTGATGCCCATCGCGTACGCGACCAACGAGCCGGCCGCCGAGCCACGGCCGGGGCCCACCGCGATGCCCTGGCTCTTGGCCCACATGATGAAGTCGGCGACGACGAGGAAGTACGCCGGGAACCCCATCTGGATGATGGTGTCCATCTCGTACTCGGCGAGCTTCTTGTGCTCCTCGTCGTACCCGCCCGGGAAGCGCCAATCCATGCCCTCCCAGACCTTGGACTTGAAGAAGTCCGCCTCGGACTCGAAGCCCTCCGGGATGGGGAAGCGGGGCATGAGGTTCTTGAACTTGAACATGCCCTCGGTGTCGACGCGGGAGGCGACGAGGAGCTGGCTGTTGCGGCAGCCCTCCTGCCAGGCGTCCGAGGAGTCCAGCGCGTACATCTCGGCGGCGGACTTGATGTAGTAGCCGGTGCCGTCGAAGCGGAAGCGGTCCGGGTCGGAGAGGTTCTTGCCGGTCTGGACGCAGAGCAGCAGGTCGTGCGCGCCGGCGTCGGCCTCGGTGGTGTAGTGCGAGTCGTTGGTGACGACCGGGGGGATGTCCAGCTTCCTGCTGATCTCCAGCAGCCCGTCGCGGACCCGCTTCTCGATGTCGAGGCCGTGGTCCATCAGCTCCAGGAAGTAGTTCTCCTTGCCGAAGATGTCCTGGTAGTCGGCGGCGGACTTCACGGCCTCGTCGAACTGGCCGAGCCGCAGGCGGGTCTGCACCTCGCCGGACGGGCAGCCGGTGGTGGCCATCAGGCCGCCGGACAGCTCGGAGATCAGCTCCTTGTCCATCCGGGGCCACTTCACCAGCCAGCCCTCGGCGTAGGAGCGCGAGGTCAGCTTGAAGAGGTTGTGCAGGCCCTCCTTGTTCCGGGCCCAGATCGTCTTGTGGGTGTACGCGCCGGACGCGGAGACGTCGTCCCGCTTCTGGTGCGGCTGGCCCCACAGGATGCGCTTGGTGTTGGAACGGGACTCGGGGGCGACGTACGCCTCGATGCCGATGACGGGGGTGATGCCCGCGTCGGTGGCCTGCCGGTGGAACTCGGCGGCGCCGTACATGTTGCCGTGGTCGGTCATCGCGACATGGGTCTGGCCCAGGCGCTCGACCTCCTTGAACATCTGCTTCAGCCGGGCGGCACCGTCCAGCATCGAGTACTCGGTGTGGACGTGCAGATGCGCGAACGGCTGGTCGCTCAAGGCGGGGCCTCCGGGGCTCGTGCTGGTCTGGTGGGCCGGCGAACGTGCAGGTCACAGGGGATGCCCTGGAAATGGATGTGGCCCGGAGCGCCTCGCGGGGCCCGGACCATCACTCACACGTTCACGCGTCTACTCTAGCCTCCCTTCGAACGCTTCCTCGCTCTGCGGGAGGGGCCCCGAGGTCAGCCCGGCGAGTCGCGCTCCGGCGGCATTTCTGACCTCCGGCTCCTCCATCGGATCGTCCCGGAGGTACGCGAGGCGGGCCGTCACAGCGGGCCGTTCCGGAGCGTGCTCGACCGCCCACAGCCGGGCATCGGACTGGCAGTCCCAGAGCGACTCGACGGACGCGCCGTCCAGTCCGGCGGGGTCGATCGCGGCCAGCGCCCTGAGGTAGCCGGGCCGCTCGTACGAGTGCGGGGTCCAGAGCCAGAACCGGCGCAGCAGCGATGTCGCGTCCGCCGCCCCGGGGCCGGACCGGGCCAGCCCCCGGGCGGTGTGCATCGGGCCGCACCAGACCTGCTCCACCCAGTCCCGCTCCAGAGCGGCGAGCAAGGTCGGAACGTCCTGTTCCTCGATGTGCCGGGCCAGCGCCTCATGCCCGAGCCCCGCCAGCCAGGGCGTCCCGGAGGTGACCCAGCCCCGCGCCGCCGGCCGGGCCAGCGGGCCGAGCTTCCCGACCGCCCGGCGCAGAAACGGCATGGCGTACCGGCCGTTCGCCATCCCGAGCAGCGGCACCAGCGGGACCAGGCCGGGCTCCGGCTCACGGTGGATGAGCCGGCCCAACGTGAACGCCTTCCGCAGGAACGACTCACCCGGGTCGGCGAGCAGCTCCAGCAGCTCCGGGGAGGCCATCTCCGCCAGCTCCGCCGTCTGCTCCCGCGCTTCGGCCGGGCGCTCCCGCTTCGGGGCAGCCAGGTCCCAGCGGTGCCACGGCAACGCCCACGGCTGCGGGTCGTCCTGGCCCGCCTCCAGGCGTGCCCGCGCCACGTCCTCGAGGTCGTCCCACCACGCCACCGGCCAACGGCCGGCCACCGACTCCAGGACGTCCACCCAGTGCTCGCCGTCCCGGACGTACGCCCGCAGCGCCTCCCGGGCCTCGTCCGAGCCGCCGAGTGCCAGCCGCTCCAGCACCTGGGTGGCCCGCGCGCAGGCGTACTCGTCCCCGGCCAGCAGTTCGACAATCGGCCCGAGCGGCAGCTCCAGGTCCCGGACCAGTCGGGCGAGGTAGAGCGCCCGGTCGTCGATCTGCCGGTGCCAGCGCCACTCCCAACGGATGCAGCCGTACACGAGGTCGGCGGCGGCTACCGGATCCTCGGCGGCGATCAGCGCACCCTGCCCCCGGCCACGCTGCAGGAGGCCCGGGAGGGTGGTCGGCGGCGCGTGCTCGTACATCCGCTCTGTCATGGTCTGGCCCATCTCGCGAGTCGTGCTCCGGCGGCCTCACGGACCTCCGGTTCTTCCATCAGGTCATCCCGAAGACAGGCGAGCCTCAGCCTCACGGACGGCCGGTCGGGAGCGCGCTCGATCCCGAGCAGGCGGGCGCTCGGCTCGCAGTCCCACAGCGACTCGGCAAACGCCTCGGCCATGCCCGCAGCCTCCATCGCCGCCAACGCCTCCAGGTAGGCGGGGCGTTCGTACGAGTGCGGGGTGGAGAGCCAGAAGCGGCGCAGCAGGGAGGTCGCGTCGGCGGCCTTCGGACCGAACCGGGCCAGGCCGCCCGCGAGTACGTCCGGGCCGCACCAGGACTGGTCCGCCCAGCACTGCTCCAGCTCAGCGATCAACGTCGGCACATCACTCTCATCACCGTGGTCAGCCAACACTCCCAGACCCGTCCAGGCCAGCCATTTTCGGTCCGAGGCCGCCCACTCCCGAGCCGCCGGCACGGCCTGCCCGGCCAGCCGCTCGACCGCCCGACCCAGGAGCGGCAGCTGCCGAGTGCCGTCGGCGGCACCGAGTTCGGGCACCAGCGGGATCAGCGCGGGCTCGGGCGGCCGGAACGACAGCGCGCACAGAGCGGTCGCCTTGGCACCCTCGGAGGCGTCCGGGTCGCGCAGCAGGGCAAGCAGGCTCGCGCTGTCCCGCTCCGGGTACGGATCCACCCGCTTCACGGGGCGCCGCATGGTCGGCTCCTTGTGCTCCGACACGAAGTCCGGCAGCGCCTTCCGGGCTTCCTCCGAGCCGGCGAGCGCAAGCAGCTCCAGAACGCTGCTGGCCCGGTACCGGGTGTCCTCATCCCCGGCCAGAAGTGCGACGATCAGCCCGAGCGGCAGCTCCAAGTCCCGGATCAGTCGGGCGAGGTAGAGCGCCCGGTCGTCGATCTGCGGGTGCCAGCGCCACTCCCAACGGATGCAGCCGTACACAAGGTCGGCGGCCGAAGCCGGGCCCTCGGCGGCGATCAGCGCACCCTGCCCCCGGCCGCGCTGCAGGAGGCCCGGGAGGGTGGTCGGCGGCGCGTAGAGGTCGTCTCTCTGCTCTGACATGGGGCTTATCGTGCCGCAGCCCCCGACGCACGGGCGGCGGGGGCTGGCGAGGGCCGGCAGGGGCTGGCCGGTCAGGCGTCCTCGTCGGGCGGGGTCGCGCGGAGGGCGGTGACGACGCCCAGGGCGACGGTCGCGAAGGCGAGGGCGAGGAGGACGGCGAACGCCGTCCCGATCAGGAATCGCACGGGGTCTCACGTTCGGCGTCGAGGAGCAGCATGAGGAGGTTGAGCAAGGTCGACGCGGGCGCGGTGTTGAAGCAGACGAGGACGCGGCCCTCGATGGTCTTGTCCGTGCAGGCCGACGGCCAGATCAGGCCGAACTTCCTACCGCGCTCCTGGACTTCGGCCAGCAGGGTGCGGATGTGGTCGTCCGTGTAGTGCCGGATCCGGGGATCGGTCGGCTTCATGGGGTGGCGCCTCACGCGGCACCGTCCAGCTCGAACCAGACCGACTTGCCACGCTCCTGGGAGTCCACGCCCCACCGGTGCGTGAGGCCGGCGACCAGCTGGAGGCCCCGGCCCGATTCGGCGAACAGGCCCGGCGCCTGCGGGGAGGGCGGGATCGGGCTCTCGTCCGTGACGGAGACGCGGAGGGTCTGGTTCGCGGAGATGATCTGGACGATCGGCGCGGGCGTGGCCCCGTGCCGCCACGCGTTGACGAGCAGCTCAACGAGCGCGAGCTGCGCGTCGAAGATGATGGACGACTCCCACCCGACGCGCTGCATGGTGTCGCGCAGGGACTGACGGGCGATGGCGATCGAGGGCGTGTTGAGGTGACGCATGGGACTTCTCCCGAGGCGTGAGTGAGGGAAGAACCGGCGGAACACATGTCGCCGTGAGCAAGGCCAGGCAGATGGGCCTGGGTGCTCTGCGGTGCTTGCTAGCAGGCGTTACTGACGATCCGTCGGATCGATGTGAAACCGACCATAGCGCAGCAACTACTTAATTTTAGGTTGTTCTGCCGAGGTTCCCTCTCCCGAGGGACAGATGGCCCCATCGAGTGCAGGCGAGGCAAACTGACTCCATGCCTGGTCGCCAGAACCCAACCCTTCGTCAGCGCCGCCTGGGCGCCGAGCTACGGAAGATGCGCGAGCAAGCCGGCCTCGGTGGGAGCCAGCTCGCTCGCGCGCTCGGAGTGAGCGCTGCCCAGGTGACGCAGATGGAGAACGGAAAGACCAGCGTCAACGTGGACCGACTCCGGTCCTTCGCGGCAGCCTGCAAGTGCATGAATCCACCTCTGATCGAGGCTCTGGAAGCCATGGTTCGGGACCGATCCAAGGGCTGGTGGGAGGAGTACCGAGGCACTGTCCCGGACGGCGTCCTCGAGAACGCAGAGTTTGAGAAGACCTCCCGCGAACTCATGCTGTGGCTTCTCACCCACATGCCTGGCCCCTGCCAGACCCTCAACTACGCCTCAGCCGTCTTTGGACGCGTCTTCCCTCCGCTGCCTCGACACGAGCTGGAAGCCCGCACCGCTTTCAGGATGCAGCGCAAGGCCGATCTGCGTCGCAACCCGAAGCCCTTGACCTTCTTCATTTACGAGTCAGTGCTGTGGACGCGGTTCGGCGGCACGCAGATCCTCAGGGAGCAGCTTTCTTCCCTGCTCGAAGACTCCGAGTTGCCTTGGATGACCATTCGAGTGGTGCCGTTCGACATCGAGACCTTCCCCGGGCCCGCCGAGAACCTCACATACGCGTTCGGTGCGGTCCGTGAACTGGACACCGTTGAACGGGAGTCCTCCCACGGCCCCGAATACCTCGATGCCGTCAGCGAGCTGACCAGCTACCGGGCGATCTTCGAACGCACCGAAGCGTCGGCGCTGAGCGAGGATGACTCTCGCGACTTGATTCGCAAGATCGCGCGAAACCTGTGAAAGGGCCCGACATGACCGACACCGAGTGGCAGAAGTCCTCCTTCAGCGGCAACGTCGAGAACTGTGTAGAGGTCCGCGCGGTGGGCGGGACGGTCGAACTCCGCGAGTCCGACGAAGGCCACACCATCCTCAGCACCACCGCCACCACCTTCGCCGCCCTCCTCCACGGCATCAAGGCCGGCGAATTCGACCACCACGCCTGACAACCCCACCCGGAGCCCAACCAATCACAGCGGGAGGCCCGCGAATGACCGACACCGAGTGGCAGAAGTCCTCCTTCAGCGGCAACGCCGAGAACTGTGTGGAGGTCCGCACGGTGGGCGGTGCGGTCGAACTCCGCGAGTCCGACGAGGGCCACACCATCCTCAGCACCACCGCCACCACCTTCGCCACCCTCCTCCACGGCATCAAGGCCGGCGAATTCGACCACCACGCCTGACACCTCATGCCCCGCCCGCGCAGGAAGTCGGCCCGCCCGACTTCCTGCGCAACCACCGCCCCTCCGCCACGACCCACCTCACCCCACCCCACCGACCGTGCGGATGCGGTCAGATGAAGATGCCGCCGACCTTCTTGACGCATGAACCAGCGGTACCCGAGGTAGCGTCGCGTACGATCCCCGGTGATCGTTTACGGGGACACGAGAGGTACCACGTACATGCGCAGGCGGGGGATTCCGGCAGCAGCCCTGGTTCTGGGTGTGCTCGCCGCAGGGTGCGGGTCAAGCCAGGGGGACGGCGGCAAGCCGGCCGCCGCGCCGAAGGCGGAGAAGCTCGGGCCGGACACCGGCACGCGCTACTCGGAGGTCACCGTCCCCCGACTCGACGGACTGACCTGCTCCGATGGCGATGGCGGCTTCAGGTTCGGCAGCGACCTGGACATGGGTGTCTTCGGGGTCAACCGCCTCCCCGCCCTCAAGGAGGACGGGCGCGAGGTCGAAGGCGAGGACTCGTGCTTCGGGAACCCCCGGATCACGATCAGCAAGGGGTCGCACAGCGCGACGGTTCCTCACCTCACCGGAAGGACCAGCCTCTTCACCAAGGTCGCCGACCCGCAGAGCGCGCTCGACGCGTCCTTCGAGCACTCCATGAAGCTGGCTCAGGGCTACGGCCGTTCGCCCGTCGGCGAGCCGAAGGCGTACTCCACCATGACCATGGTGATGAAGTGCCAGCAGAACGTCACCGACGGCTTCCCGATGACGACGTGCTTCTGGGCGAACTACGGCGCGGTCGGCGAGGTCGACTTCTACCCGCCGAACAACCAGCACGTCCCCCTGGACCAGGCCGCGGAACGGACCCGCGCCTTCGCCGCTTCCGCCCTCTCCACCCAGTCCGCCACCGCCTCGCCGTGACGCCTGCTCCTGCACTCACGCGGCCCACAGCATGACGCCGGCCCCTCGCGCCCAACTTCCGCGCGAGGGGCCGCCGGTCGCTCCAGGCCGTCGCCGTTCTCTACGGCGGAGACACTTTGCCCGTTCGCATCACCGCACTGACCGATCCTGCCGGCGGCCCGTCCGCCCACCGCCTGGCCTGGCCTGGCCTGGCTGGCATCCGACACCGACGGAGTCCCCGTCGGGTCGGCATTCCTGCCGGCCCGCCCCGCCCCGCCCCGCCCCGCCCCGGCAATCGAGCGCCCGCCCTGACTCCGCTTCATGCCTCCCCGAACACGGAGCGGCCCTAGGCCCAATGCCGGTGACTTAAGTTGTGTCTCGCTGGGTGATCGTGGCGGTGGCGGGTTGGGGCGGTGGCCAGTTGCGGTGTTGGGCGCGTTTGAGGGGCCAGTTGGACATCTTGCGTTTGATGACACGGGGGCTGGTGCGCTGACGTCGTGGTGGCAGGAGGCGTTCGGCGATCTCAGCCAGGGTGCGGGTCAGTGCGCGGGCCAGCCTGTCGGGGGGAAAGCGCCGCCTGGGCGGGAACCTGGCGGCGCACGACCCGCAGGCTGCGGGTGAAGGACAGGCGGTCGGGGTCCAGGCCCTCGTGGAGGGCGGCCTGGTGCATCAGCTGCCGGACGGCGTGGTGGACGAGCAGGAGTCCGTAGATCTCCTGCTCGACGCCCCACGGGTACTTCGAGCGCAGGACGAGTCTGGGGCCGCGCTGGTGGGTCTTGATCTCGTCCAGCGTGGTCTCGATCTCCCACCGCTGCGTGTAGAGCGCGGCCAGTTCGGCGGCGGGTGCCTGTTCGGGGTCGAGGATGGTGGTGACGAGCCGGTAGAGGGTCGTGTCGCCGGTGCGGGCCAGGGTGTACTCCACGACGCGGACGGTCACCGGGTTGCGGCGGCTCTTGCGGTCCGGTTCGGCGTGGACGGTGCTGAGGTAGGAGCCGTCGTCCAGGACCCGCACCACGGGCAGGGCGGCATTCGTGCGGACCCGCCACAGCAGGTCCGCACCACTGGCCCGGGCGGCCTGCCACAGCTCGAACCCGTAGAAGCCACGGTCGGCCAGCAGCAGCATGCCCTCCCGCAGGTGGGCGAACAGCCGGCGCGACAGCGTCTGCTCGCCGGCCGACAGCGCACCGACCTCCGCTGCGAACACGGCATGTGTACCGCACTCGGCCAGTGCCACCACCCTGGCCTGCGGGAACGCTCCGATGCCGCGTCCCGTGCCCGGGCGGCCGAAGTGCGCGTCGTTGGCCTCGGTGTCCGCCAGGTCCAGCGTGGTGCCGTCCACCGCGACCAGGTGCCAGCGCCGGTACCAGGCGCCCGTCGTCTCGGGCAGGGCCAGCGGGCGGCACACCCGCGTGAACAGCGCCTTCAGCGGCTCGACGCCCAGCCGCCGGCGGGCCCGGCCGATGGCGGCGGTCGTGGGCACCCGCCACGACCGCCGCCCGTCCCCGAGTCCCTCACCCAGCAGCCGGGCGACCTCCTCATAGCCCTGCCCGAAGAACAGGCACATCGCCAGGACGAAGTACACGACCACCCGCGCCGGCAGCAGACGGCTGCGTTTCTCACCTCGCCCGGTCTCGGCGATCACCTCATCGACCAGCCTCGGCGGGAACGCCTGGGTCAGCACCCCGATCGCGATCCGGTCCGATACCCGCTCACTCGCAGGTGACTTGACCTGCCCCACCCTCGCCACACCACAACCAACGAGAACAGCAAGACAAAGTCACCGGCATTGGCCCTAGGCCCGGGTCCGCCGGCGCACCAGGTCCTTGATCTCCTCCGGCAGCGCCTCCGCCGCCAACAGGCCCGGCAGCAGCCGCGGTTCGGTTGTCACCGCGCGGAACGACCGGGCCACCGTGACGTCGTGGTCCGGGCGGTGCACCACCTCCACCGCATCCCCAGTACGCAGTTCGCCCGGCGCGATCACCCGCAGGTAGGCGCCGGGCAGGGCCGCCTCGGTGAAGCGCCGGATCCAGCCTTCGCGCGCCAGCCAGCCCTGGAAGGTGCCGCAGGGGATGCGCGCGCAGGACACTTCCAGGACGACGTCCGGGCCGATCCGCCAGCGCTCGCCGATCAGCGCGCCGTTCACGTCCAGGCCGACCGTGGTCAGGTTCTCTCCGAACGAGCCGTTGCCCAGGTCCCGGCCCAGTTCCTCCTGCCAGCCGTCGAGGTCCTCTCGGGCGTAGGCGTACACCGCCTGGTCGTCGCCGCCGTGGTTCCGAAGGTCGTACACCCGGTCTCCGGCCAGGCCGACCGCGCCGGTTCCCTTCGGCCCGGGCGCGGCAACCGCGACCGGGCCGTCCACCGGGTGCTTGTCGATGCCGGTCAGCCCGATGCCCTTCTTCCACGGGTTCGGCCGGGGCCTGCCGACGTTGACGGAGAGCAGTCGCGCACGTGCGTCCATGCTTCGACCGTACGGCGAACAGCCCGGGTCCGTGGGCAGGACCGGATCATCACCTCGGCCGGGGTCTCCTCCGGCATCGGCATGGCCGTCCGGCTCGCCGCCCTGCGCGCCGGCGACGTGACCGCCCAGGCGATCCAGCTCTACACCGAGTACGGCCCCCAACCACCCTCGTCTCGTGTCCGCCGCAGGGCACGCGGCCGTCACGCCCGTCGAAGGCCCCCGACGACCTCGGCCGCCGCCATTCGTCAACCACCTCGCCGACACGCAACTCCTTCGAGTGAAAGCGAGTTGAGGCCGGCGCCTGCAGCCACCGGATCACGCCCCGGGTGCCGACCTGGGCGCACGCCGCTCCACCGATAACCCGTCGGCACCGGCCGCCGGCGATAACGCAACCTGGAAATCGAAAGTCATTAAATCTCAGAAAATCGATCGCAGTCGAATTGCACATTTCTCCTCTATGCTCCCATGTGGCGGAAAAACACCCCTACGAAAGGAATCCCATGAGCGGCGACGCCCACAAGAAGGCCCAGTTCGACGAGATCGACACCGACGGCGACGGCTTCATCAGCGCCATGGAGCTCAAGACCCACCTCCAGAAGAACCCCAAGGTGAGCGAGGCCAACGCCGAGGCGCTCTTCAAGATCGCCGACGAGAACGACGACGAGCAGATCAGCTTCGAGGAATTTGCCGCGGTCATCCGGTAATCGTCTTTTCTCGGCCGGTCGCCCCGCTATCCCGGAATTCCGTGGACAGTCGGGGCGACCGGCTCAGCCATTTCCGCCCACGACCAGTCCGTCCACAACTGGTCCACCTCATCGCGCACTTCCCGCAGCACCGCGAGCAGCTTGCCCCGCACTGAGCCACGCACGTGCGGCGCCACTCGCGCCCGCCCTCCTGACGGCACACCCCGCCGCAGACGCGCCCCCAGCGGGAGGCGCTGTACCGTACCGCTCCGGTGATCCGGTGATCCGGTGATCCGGTGATCGACGCGTGCAACCCGTTCGGCAGAGCGGGAGTACTCACGGATGGAGAGGCGCCGCTCCGGCCATTCATCCCCTGCGCGATCGAGGAGAACCATGACCCAGGCACGGACCAAGAAGCTCGCCGCAGCCGCCGCGGCCGCCACCGTCGTCGCGCTGGCGGGCCTCGCCCTGAGCACGTCCGCCAGCGCCGACTCCACCCCCGAGAACCCCCCGGCCGACGTCAATCCGCTCGCCTCGGCGATCGCCGCCGCGAAGGCCTCGGCCGCCGCCGCGCCCGCCACGCCGAAGAGCTCCCCCACCGCCGCACCCGTCGCCTCGGGGCCGGCCGCCGCGCCGCAGTCGACGACCGTGGGCAGCGGTGTGCTGGACGGCGCCACCTGGTCGGTGACGCTGACCTACTACCCCATCGTCCCCGCCGACTACGCGCCCGGCGAGAAGACCACCGGCAGCCTGGTCTGCCTGCGGACCGCCTACAACGACCGGGTCACCAGCCCGTACGGCGACTGCGCCGGCGTCAAGAGCCCCACCGACACCAGCCCCAGCGGCATGTACGGCGAGCACAACCTGCCCAACGGCGCCAGGCTCTTCCTCGCCCAGCCCGCCGCGAACGTCGCCGGCGCCACCATGACCTTCGGCAACGCCGCACCCACCACCGTCGCCACCGCCACCGTCCCCGGCACCGCCTTCACCGCCTACGCCATCCCCGTCCCCGCCGCCTCGCACATGAGCGCCCTCGACGAGTACGACACCCAACACCGCACCGTCGGCCACCGGAACTTCTGACCCCTCACCGACCCGAAGGACACCCATTTCCGTGCGCAGCGGCCCACAGCGTGCAGGCGAGGACGCCGGCTTCAGCGAGTTCGTGGTGGCCCGGTGGGGGGCGCTGGTGCAGACCGCCTATCTGCTCACCGGCGACTTCCACGAGGCCGAGGACTTGGTGCAGACCACCCTCGCGAAGGCGTATCCGCACTGGCGGCGGATCGACCCGGACACCGCCGCGAGCTACCTGCGGCGCGCGCTGGTGAACAACAACCGCAGCCGGTACCGGCGACGAAGGGTCAGCCACCTGCTGACGCCCTTCCTGCCGGACACCCCGGCGCCGGCGGCCGCCCACGGCGGCGAGGACCGAGACCTGCTGGTCGCGGCCCTCGCCGGGCTGCCCGAACGCCAGCGGGCCGTGGTGGTACTGCGCTACTGGGAGGACCTGAGCCTGGAGCAGGTCGCCGACGAACTCGGGTGCAGCATCGGCACGGTGAAGAGCCAGGCGTCCCGGGCGCTGACCAGGCTGCGCGCCGACCCCACCCTGCTCGACCACGCCGCCGACCTGTTGGGAGCGACCCCATGACCGATCGACTCCATGACGCCCTCGCCCGTTCGGCCGGGCGAGTCACCCCGTCGCCCGCGCCGGTCGCCGAGATCCTGCGGTCGGGCCGGGCCCGGCGCACCCGTCGCCGCCGGGCGCTGGCCGGCGTCGTGGCCGGCGCCCTGGCCTGCGCCGTGGCCGGCGTGCTCGCGCTCTCCTCGGACCCGCGGGACCCGGCGGGACCACCGCGGTCCGAGTTCGCCGCCGCGCCGCCGCCCCCGGTCGCGGGCGAGCTGTCGACGACCGTGGGCAGCGGTGTGCTGGACGGCGCCACCTGGTCGGTGACGCTGACCTACTACCCCACCGCCCCCGCCGGCTACGCACCCGGTGGGAGGAGCACCGGTGGCCTGGTCTGCCTCCGGACCGCCTACAACGGCCTGGTCAGCAGCCCGTACGGCGACTGCGCCGGCGTCAGGAGCCCCATCGACACCGGCCCCAGCGGCATCTACGGCCAGCAGAACCTGCCCAACGGCGCGAGCCTCTTCACCGCCCAGCCCGCCGCGAACGTCGCCGACGCCACCATGACCTTCGGCAACGCCGCACCCACGACCGCCACCACCGCCACCATCCCCGGCACCACCTTCACCGCCTACGCCATCCCCGTCCCCGCCGCCTCGCACATGAACACCCTCGACGAGTACGACACCCAACACCGCACCGTCGGCCACCAGAACCTGTGAGGGCCCGTTGGCCTCCGGACTGCGCAGGAAGTCGGCCGGTCCGACTTCCTGCGCAGCGTGCCGGCCGTCCACCGCCCCCACGGCCACGGCGGCGTGTCGAGTGGCGATTCACCTCCCGCGACGAAATCGTGACCGGCAGTAAACCCACCAGAAAGGGTCAAAATGCCTGAAGTCACCACCCCGTACCCGACCGGCACTCCGTGCTGGGTCGATCTGATGGCGAAGGACCAGCAGGCCGCGCTGGACTTCTACCGGGACCTCCTCGGCTGGCAGGGCCGGCCCGGCCCGGCCGAGTTCGGCGGCTACGCGGTCTGCGAGCTCGACGGCAAGGCCGTGGCCGGCATCGGCCCGGCGATGACCCCCGAGGGGATGCCGGAGCCGCCGACCGTCTGGAACAGCTATCTGGCGACCACCGACGCCCAGGCCACCCAGGACGCGATCGTCGCCGCCGGCGGCACCCTGCTCGTCCCGGTCGTGGACGTCGGCAACCTGGGCCGGATGCTGATCGCCGCCGACCGGCAGGGCGCGGTGTTCGGTGCCTGGCAGCCGGGCGAGTTCTCCGGCGCCCGGGTGGTCAACGAGGCCGGCGCGCTGACCTGGAACGAGCTGCACACCAGCGACATCCAGGCCGCGACAGCCTTCTACGGCGAGGCGTTCGGCATCGAGATCGAGCCGCTGGACGGCGCGGACTCGTACTGGGAACTGCGGGTCGGCGGCCGCGCGGTCGGCGGCGCCACCCTCCTCGCCAACGACCCGCCCGGCACCCCGGCGCACTGGCTGACCTACTTCGCGGTCGACGACGTCGATTCCACCGTGGACGCCCTGGTCAAGCGCGGAGGTACCGTCCTCGCCCCGCCGTTCGACATGGTGGCCGGCCGGATGACCGTCGCCACCGACCCCCAGGGTGCGGCCTTCGCCATGATCAAGCCCACCCCGATGTAGCCCTTCGAGCCGCCACCGAGCCCACCGAGCCCACCGCCGCCCGCCCGGAACCGTCCGGTCGGGCGGTTCTCGTTCTCCGGCCACCCCGGCTCACACCTCAACACACATATACTCACACTCACTCACACCTAAGGGCAGAACGGCGACATCTGGGGCCAGAACCTCGCCACCCCGGTGATTCCAACCACCGGCGCTGGCGCTGGAATTCGGCCATCCAGTACCGCACGCAGAACATCGGCGGCTCCGGTTCGGCCGTCCGCGCGACCTGAGCCCGGCCATCGCGGCCTCCCCGGACCTGCTGCACTTCATCGTCGTCGGCGCCAACGAGCGCATCTACCAGGGCGCCATGGGCGTCAACAGGAACTTCAGCCCCTGGTCCGAACTGCCGGGCGGCGCCCGGACGGAGTCCGCGGCCGCCGCCTCGACCTCGCCCGACAACCGCCTGACCGTCCTCCACCGCGGCACCGACAACCGCATCCACCGCCAGGGCCTGAACGTCCGCTACTGGCAGTGGGACAACAACTGGCAGCAGATCAGGAACACCAACACCAACGCCGCCCCGTCGATCGCGTACAACGGCCGTGACGGTCTGATGGTCGAGGCCTGGCGCGACGCCAACACCGGCCAGATCCTGACCTCCGAGAGCCTGACCTACGCCGCCGAGGCGACGGCCCCCCAGGGTGTGCCGCGCGGTAACAACGTCGCCAGCCCGTCGGCCCCGCGCGTGGACTCCGAGCCCGACGGTGTCGGCATGACCATCCGGGGTGGCAACTTCTACGACATCCAGGGCCACTACTTCCGGGCCAACATCATCTACAACATCCACAACTACTACGGCTGATCCCGGGCCAGACTCCGCCCCGGATTATGCGCAGGAAGTCGGCCCATCCGACTTCCTGCGCACCAATCGCGACCGCAGCACTCCCGCCTACTGCCGAGCAGACCGCAGCCACCCCGCGAGCCCGAGGCAGAGCAGGCACGCCCCGGCCAGGACCAGCGGAATCACCGCCGCCCCGCCCGACCCGCTGAGCGCCCCCACCACCGCCGGCACGACGGCGTTGCCGAGCATGCAGCAGAGCGTCAGCACGGAGGTCGCCTGCTGCGGCACCTCCGCCACGCCGGAGACCCAGGCGATCAGGGTCGGCAGCACCGGCGCGAGCGCCAGGCCGGCCAGCGGGTAGGCCACCACCGCGAGGTGCGGCACGGCTGCCAGCGCCAGCGCGCCGACCCCGGCCGCCAGGTAGCCGGGCAGGGTGGTGCGGCCCGACAGCCGCCTGGTCAGCTGCGGGAGGACCAGGCGCCCGATGGCCATCCCGGCCCAGAACCCCGAGGCCGCCGTCGTCGCGGCCTGCGTGCTCCAGCCGTCGCGCACCAGCTGGGTCGACTGCCAGGTGCCGATGCTGGTCTCCATGCCCGCGTAGACCAGGCCCACCAGCAGGAACGGGAGCAACTCCAGCCCGATCCGCGCGCGTTGTCCGCCCTGCGACGCCTGCCCGCCCTGCGACGGCTGCCCGCCCGACGCGGCTTCGGGGGTGGCGAGCACCGCCCCCGCCCGTCCGACCAGGAAGCACGGCAGCGCGCACACCGCCGCCGCCAGGGCGAGCAGCCGGATGTCCGTGTGCCCGACGGCCCCCGCGGCCAGCGGGCCCAGCATGGCGCCGATTCCGAAGACCGCGTTCAGCCGGTTGACCATCACCACGCTGTTCCCGGCGAACCCGCGCGCGAACGCGGTGTTGAGGGTGAGCGCCAGCCCGCCGTACCCGATGCCGGTGACGGCCGCGCAGCCGAGGTAGGCGGTCCAGCCGGGGCTGGCCGCCATCCCGGCCGCGCCCGCCGCGAAGACCGCGAGCAGGACGGGCGGCGCCGCCCGGACGTTCAGCCGCCGCCCCAGCAGCCCGATGCAGACGGTCGCCGCGAGCGCGCCGAGGTTGTACGCGGAGACGACCCGCCCGACCTCGTGCTCGGCGCCGAAGCGCTCCCGCAGGAACGGCAGCGAAGCGCCGAGCGAGGCGGTGAGCACGCCCAGGACGAGGAAGACGCAGAACGCCGAGACCGCCGCCGACCTGGCCATCACCGGCGCCGCCGGTTCAGCCCGGTCAGCCGCTTCAGCCCGTTCGACGTGCTCAACGTCCTCAACGTGCTCAACGTGCTCAACGTGCTCAACATCCTCAGCCTGATCGGCCGAGGCCCCCGGCGCCCGCGGTATCGAGTCCACGAGCGCCGGGTTCGACGCGGCCCGGCGCGCCTCAGCCACCGTTGGGCCCGACGGCGAGCACCACGGTGACCCGCCCGTCCGGGTCGGTCAGCGTGATCGCCCCGCCCCCGTCGCCGTCCGCCACCACCAACGCGGTGAAGTCCGGTACGGCGACCACCGCGCCGGCCTCGACGAGGGCCGACCCGCCGATCCCGACGCACACCGCCCCCGCCGCGACCGCCGAGCGCACCCCGCTGACCGAGTCCTCGAAGACCAGCGCGCGCTGCGGCCGGATCCCGAGCCCCCGGCAGGCCGCCAGGTACGGGTCCGGGTGCGGCTTGCCCCGCTCGACGTCGTCCCGGGTGACCCGCACCCGGAAGACGTCGAGCAGGTCGAGCCCGCCCAGCGCGTTGTCGATCTTCCGGGTCCAGCTGCTGGTGGCCAGGCCGATCGGCACACCGGCGTCCCGGAGGCGGGTGGCGAGCCCGTCGGCGCCGGGGACGGACCGGTACGGGGCCTCTTCCTCGACGGTGTCGACCTCGGCCCAGATCGCCTTCCGGTCGGCGTCCGAGTGGTCGGGGAAGATCAGCCGCACCGTCTGGTCGCCGGTCCGCCCGTGGACGTACTCCTCGATCTCCGGGTCGGCCAGGACCCGGCCGTGGCGCCGAGCCACCGACCGCCACGCCTCCTCGATCACGGGCCTGGAGTCGATCAGGACCCCGTCCATGTCGAAGACGACGGCCTCGACCTCGTACCGCGTTCCGGCGTGCGGCTGCATCGGTCTCCTCACTCGGCGTTCATGCCATACGGTCTGACGATAGTTCAATGCTCGTCGGCCAGGCGGTCAACTGGACTAGACCTCACGGCTGACCTCACGACTGACCCCCCGGCCGATCGAGCCACCGGCCTAGCCGCAATGCCGGTGACTTTGTGGTCTGTGTGTCGTTGGTTGTGGTGTGGCGAGGGTGGGGCAGGTCAAGTCGTGTGCGGGTGAGCGGTTGTCGGATCG
>NZ_JBVIRY010000015.1:135289-193808 GCF_055575795.1 Kitasatospora sp. NPDC034023 | reverse complement strand
GACCTTAGACAAGCCTCATCGTTGCAGCTCAGAAGGCACTTTCGCTTTTCCGATCATGCTCCGGACGCGACCCCGGATGAAACACGCAGGCTAGGTCCGCGGCCTGCAGCAGGCCGATGAGCTCGGGATGCCGATCCAGGTTCTCAAGGATTCGCGTTGTGCCGAGCATGCCCATGCGCCGACTGAACAGGAGGCTACGGGCGAACCAGTCGTACACCGGCCGGAAGTCCTGCTGCCGTGACCGGGCCGCGAGGGACATGAAGAGGACGTTGGGCTCAGTGATGTTCTCAACCAGCTCCAGCTCGCGCCGGTGCTGTGAGTCACCGATCTCCACCCCGTCGACCGAACGCTCGAAGATCTTGCGCTTCCTGCCATGAGGGAAGCTGTGTAGCCATTCGTCGACCACCCGGTTGTCGTCCACGCTGAACCCGTAGGTGTAGCGGATTCCGTCGATCAGCAGGTCGGCCACGTACCAGGACGGTTCGCTGCGCGCGGCTTCGTCGAGGCGGAACGGTTGGCGGGTCACGCCCCCGTCCGGCTCCGCGTCACGGTACGAGTCGACGACCATCCTGCTCATGTACGCCAGCGCATCGATGACGTTCGACTTGCCGGCGGCATTGGCTCCGAAGATGCCCACCACAGGCACCGCTTCCCAGTGCGTTCCCGGAGGCCTGTCCGCGTCGTAGACCGGGTTGAGCTGTAGTGATTGCTCGTCCCTGATCGAGCGGTGGTTCGCGACCCTGAAGTTCAGCAGCATCTGTGATCCCCCCTTCGCGGGTTTCCAGCCTCTTCTGTGCAAGTGAATCGCGCAAACAGGCCTTCGGCAAGCCTGGAATGGCTGCCACACGCCAGTGACCTCCCCGGAACCCGCAGACCTCACACGCGGAGCCCCCGAGGGCACAAGCAGGGGGACGCAAACGGGTGATTTCGCCACAGTTACGAGTAACCGCCGCCAGGCCGCGTGGGAAGTCGGCTGGGCCGACTTCCCGCGCGGGTGGCGGGGTGGTCAGTCGTGCGGGTTGGCCGGGGTGGGGAGGGCGAGTTCGCACCAGGTGGTCTTGCCGATGCAGCCCTCACCCCGGGGGTGGGCGCCCCAGGAGGTGGCGAGCGCCGCGACGAGTTCGAGGCCCCGGCCGGACTCGTCCTCCGGGGTGGCGTGGCGGAGGGTCGGGAGCTCGGGGTTCGCGTCGGAGACCTCGATGCGGAGCAGGGAGGAGGTGGGAAGGAGAACTCGGACGCCGATCATCCGGTCACGCGGGGACCGGGCGTGGCGGCAGGCGTTGGTGACGAGTTCACTGAGGAGGATCAGCGCGGTCTCCGCCGAGTCGACGGGCACCTCCCACTCGAAGGCCATCCGGAGGAAGCGGATCCGGGCACGGCCGGCGCTGCGGGGCAGGCGGGGGAACATCCACTCGACGGCGTCGACGGGCTGAGTGAGCATCAGAATCCTTGAGGGGGTTTACGGACGGCTTCACTCACAAGGGCTGAGTTCGGCCACTTCACCCTTCAAGGGTCGACAGACGGGCATAGCCTCAGGAGTTACACCGCTGGTACAGCGCGAGCTTGAACCGCCCTTTGACCAGGGCAGGGAGGGGTACCGGGCCGTGAGCACACCGAAGGAAAACCCGATGTCGTGGAAGTACTGCGGTGATCAGCTCAAGCGGTGGCGTGCTCAAGCGGGCGTGAGCCGGGAGCAGTTGAGCGCAGCGGCGTGCTACGACATCGAGAGCGTGCGGTCGATGGAGGCGGGGAGGCGAAAGCCGTCGCTCAAGTTGCTTCAGGCTGCGGATGAACTATGCGATGCGAAGGGCATGATCGTTGGGGCTGCTGACTTCCTGGCGCCCGAGAAGTTCTCGTCATACTCACGGGGATACACAGAGGCCGAGCGTGAAGCGATCGCGTTCCATGCTTACTCGGCCCTCCTGATCCCAGGCCTGCTCCAGACAGAGGAGTACGCCCACGAGACAATCAGCAACTCATACCCGCCGCTTGATGACGAGACTGTCGCCGCCCGCGTTTCCGGTCGGATGCAGCGACAGGAGAGGCTGCGAAAGCGCCCGACCGTGCTTCACGGCTTCGTGATCCACGAAGCCGCGCTCAGAGCAGCCGTCGGCACCAAGGACCTCATGAAGCGGCAGCTCAATCACCTCCTCGACGTCGGTGAACTCCGCAACGTATCCATTCAGGCGCTTCCGATCGACCGAGCCGCCTACGCGGCGCTCAACGGCCCCATGGTCCTGCTGGAAACCCCAGACCATGAACAACTCGCCTATGTCGAGGGGCAGGGCACAGGCATCCTGCACGGTGAGCCTGAGCGAGTGAACCTGCTGGCGCAACGCCATGGAATGATCCGCACGCAGGCCCTCAGCATTGAGGAGTCGAAGGCCTTCATCAGACGGGTGGCGGAAGAGCTATGAGCACCATGCTTCAGTGGTTCAAGTCCAGTTACAGCACCACGGACGGCGGCGAGTGCGTCGAGGTGGCCATCTCCTGGGCCAAGTCCAGCTACAGCGACCTCGACAGTGGCAACTGCGTCGAGGTCGCGTCCTGCCCCTCCGTCATCCACGTCCGGGACTCCAAGGACAAGGCCGGCCCGGCCCTCACTTTCTCCCCCGAGGCGTGGTCCGCGTTCGTCGCCTTCGCCCCCGAAGCTCAAGCCGCCGAAGCCGAGTGACCCCTTAGTTGAATGGGTGGGCAACCACCTTCCAACCACCCCTGTGCGCAGCAGATATGACTTATCGTCATCACTTCGCCACAGTCGGTTCCTCCGTGTAGCGTGCGCACTAATGAATCGACCCCCGCCGGTGCTCCAACACCGAACGGGGGTCTGACCGGCACGATCGAAACGAGCTCGATCCTGTGGCTACCCACGACTCTACCGCCATGGCCTCCCCCGGGTACGGCAAGCAGTCCGCGCCGGAGCAACTCCACCGCTGCGCGTCCGACTTCGCGCACCTTCCGGCGCGCGAGGCGTACCTCGCCTCGCTCATCGACCACCTGCCCGACGGCGCCGCCATGGACGTCAAAACGCTCGCCGCCATGAACCCGCACTACGGGCAGATGGCCTGTCGCACGGCGCTCAACAACCTCTCCGCCGCAGGTCACCTGCGCCGCGTCCGCGAGCGCGTGAACGCCGACCGCCCCCAGTGGGTGTTCCGGACGTACTTCTCCCGGACGCCGCGCAGCGACGCCTGGTGGAACCACTTCATCGCCACCGGCGAAAGCCCCCGGGAGTCAACGGAAAACGCGCCCGATCCCCCGAAGGAGCGACGCGCCTCCCCTGTCTCCCCCGCCTACGCCGCGCTCGCCGGCCTCGGCATCGCGGACGCCCGTCTCCCGCTCTCCGGCGCCGACTGCGCGGCCCTGGAACCGCTGGCCGCCGAGTGGCTGGCCCGGGGCACCACCCTGGCCCTCTTCACGGCCGCTCTCACCGCAGGCCTGCCACCGGAGGGCGTCCACAGCCCGGTGGCGTTCACCCGCCGTCGTCTGCTCGACAAGATGCCCCCGGAGCGCTCGCGCCCCGAACCGCAACCCACCCGCATCATCGAGTGCACCGACTGCCGCACCCCCTGCCGCCCGCATGCCCTCCTGGGCGGCCTCTGCCGCGCCTGCCGTGGCACCCCCAAGGCACCGCCGCCGCCCCGCCGACACCTCTCCCCCGCGGCCGTCCGCACACACGCCGCCCGCGCCCGCCAAGCGATGAGCACATCATCGCGATCATGAATATTCACAGGTGGCGGCGTTAACCTATGCAAAATCCAAAGGTGAACTAGGTTACAAACCTTGCATTCCAAGCCGTCCGGTTTGCCCACATGCTGAGATCCATGCGATAGTCAAGGCATCGAACTTCGGCGGGCCCGACCTGGCACTGCCGACGCCCATCGCGCGGGCACGCACCCCCTTGGCCGGCGCGATGACTTGCAGGGGCCCCCATCCGCCGGACCACGGCGCTCTCGGGGGCCCTGCGTGTATCCGGACCCGAGAGCGCGGCTCAGGGCCGCTCGCGCACCTTGAGCTCGAACCAGACCCCTTTGCCCCGGGGCAGCAGGTCCGCGCCCCAGCGGTCGGAGAGGTCGTCGACGATCTTCAGCCCCCGCCCGCGCTCGTTCACCGGCCTGGGCTCGGCGAGGATCATGCAGGGCAGCGCCCGGGAGGAGTCGCGGACCTCGACCCGCAGCCAGCCCGGTTTGCGGCTGACGTGCAGGCCGATGGTGCGCCCTGCGGCGTGCCGCACCGCGTTGGCCACCAGCTCGCTGGTGAGCAACTCACCGGCCTCCAGGTACGGGTGGAGGTCCCAGGACTCCAGGACGGACAGCACCAGCCGGCGGGCCACCGGGCCCGACTCCGGCCGGGACGGCAGCCGTACCTCGTTCGGCGAGGACTGATCGCACAGCCTGCCGGAATACATCTCCTCCAGCTCCTCGGAGCTGAGCCGCTCCAGCGCCGAGAGCGATCCCTGGACGTCGATCCAGGACGCCTCGGCGACCGTGCCGGCCCCGGGAACTGATGACTGATCTGTTTCGCCCCAACCCGCCATGCGGACCATCATTGCGGAACGCAAGCAGGCGCGTACGGACAATGAGCAAACGATCTCCCCCGAGTCGGCATATGCCGGATGCAAGAGGGGGCCGACCCGGACCGACTTCCGTCAAGCCCGAGTTGACCCCCCGACCGCTCCTACCAGGAGCCCCACGGCACGTTCCAGCCGCTCAGCCCGTTCGACGGGTCGAGCGTCTCCTTCTTGGTCGAGTTCTTCACGACCACGACGTCCCCGACCATCGAGCCGCTGTAGAACTTCCCCATCGAGGTGCTGTCCCCGCCGCCCTTGACGTCCTTGAGCCCGACGCAGCCGTGGCTGACGTTGTCCTCACCGAAGACGTTGCTCCAGTAGTTGCCGTGCACGTACGTCCCGCTGTCGGTGAGCCGGATCGAGTGCGGCACCTGGAGGTCGTACGGCGCACCGGTCATGCCGGGCAGGGTGCTGGACTGCATCCGCACCACGCCCTCCTTGGCCATGACGACCATCGTGCCGTTCCAGGTCGCGTGTTCGGGCGAGCCGGCGGTGATGTCGATGTCGCTGGACTGCCCGCTCTGGACGACCGTCATCTTGTGCGCGGCGGCGTCAACCGTCGAAATCTGGGATCGCCCGATCGTGAAGGGCTCGTCCCGGTCACCGCCGTACACCCCGGGGGCGATCTCGACGCTCTTGAGGCGGTAGTGCACGACCACCTTGGTGCCGGGCGCCCAGTACTGCTCGGGGCGGAAGTCCAGCCGGCGGTCGCCGAACCAGTGGCCCTTGACCACGGTGCCGTTGTCGGCCTGGAAGGTGATGCCCCTGAGGACCTCGTCCTTGTTCTTGACGTCCTTGCTGAAGTTCACCGAGACGATCATGCCGACGCCGTACGTGGCGTCGTTGTCCACGTTGTCCGAGGCCTTGGCGAGCGCCGTCGGGGTCAGCGTGGTGAAGTTGCTGTCGGCCGTGGCGACCGCGCCGTCGGCGTCCGCGGCCATCGCGCTGACCTGGTAGGCGGTGCCCACCGCCAGGGCGGCCGACGGGGTCCAGGAGGCGCCGTCGGCGGAGATGGTGCCGGGGACCTCCTGGCCCGTCCGGTCGCTCACCTTGACGGTGGTGAGCTTGCCGCCCGTCGCACCGACCTTGATCGCGTTCGGCGCCACGTCCACCGAGCCGGCCTTGGGCTCGATGTTCACCGCGGCCTTCGAGACCTTCGGCGCCGTGCCGGTGGGCGCCGCCGCGGGCTTGGATGCGGCCGCACCGGCCCCCAGGTCGGCCTTGGCCGCGCTGCCGCCCCCACTGCCGCCGCTGCCACCGCCGCAGGCGGCCGTCAGCGCCATCGCCCCGCCGACCAGGCCGGCGGTAACCACTCTGCGTATCGACCTCAACGTCGATTCCCTCTCTCTGGACTCCCCGAACTCCCCGTGAACCCGCGACGGTCCTACGACGGACCTGCGACGGACCCGACCGGATACACGCACCCGGCCATCGGAAAGGTTGCGACATGCGCGGGGCTTCCCGCCCCGGAAAGCCGAGCGGCCCGACCCCAACGGGTGAGGATCGGACCGCTCGGCGACAAACTCACCGGAGTGCCCGGACTAGCCGAGCCAACCTCCGGGTAGGGACTACCAGTTGGCCCAGTCCACGTTCCAGCCGCCGAGCCCGTTGGAGGGGTCGACGGTCTTCTCCTTGGTGTTCACGACCTTGATGACGTCACCGACCATCGAGTCGTTGAAGAACTTGCCCGCCACCGAGGTGTCGCTGCCGCCCTTGACGTCCTGCATCGACACGCAGCCGTGGCTGGCGTTGGACTTGCCGAAAGGATTCGCCCAGTAGTTGCCGTGCACGAAGGTGCCGGAGGTGGTCAGCCGCATCGCGTGCGGCACGTCCTGGATGTCGTACTCGCCGCCGAGGCCGACGGTCTGCGAGTTCATCCGGGTGACCTTCTCCTTGGACATGACCACCATGGCCCCGCCCCAGGACGGCGTGGCGTCCGCGCCGAGGGTGACCGGCACGGTGGTGCTCTGGCCGCTCCGCTCGATGGTCATCTGGTGCGACTTGGCGTCCGCGGTGGAGATCTGCGAACGGCCGATGGTGAACGGCTCGTCCTTGTCCACGTCGCCGTAGATGCCCGGGGCGACCTCGACGTTCTTCAGCCGGTACTTGACGGTCACCTTGGTGTCCGGCGCCCAGTACTGCTCCGGGCGGAAGTCGACCCGCTTGTCGCCGAACCAGTGGCCCTTCACCACGGTGCCGTTGCCGGTCTCGAAGGTGATGCCCTTGAGGACGGCGTCCTTGTTCTTGACCGCCTTGTTGAACTCCACCGAGACGATCATGCCGACGCCGTAGGTGGCACCGTCGCTGATGTTGTCGTTGGTGGAGATCTTCTTGTCCGGCGTCAGGGTCGTGAACGAGGTGGTGGACGCGGCCACCAGGCCCGCCCCGTCCTTGGCCTGCGCGTTCACCTTGTACGCCATGCCGACGGCGAGCGCCGCCGCGGGCTTCCAGCCGGTGCCGTCCGGGGCGATCGCACCCTCGACCGGCTTCCCGTCCTTGTCGGTCACCTCGACCGTGGTGAGCTTGCCGTTCGAGACGGACACCTGCAGCCCGGTCGGCTGGACGTCCTGGGCACCGTCCTTCGGCTCGACCGCGATCACCGCGGCCGAGGTCTTCGGCGTCCCCGAACCGCCCCCGTCCGCCGAGGCCGGCGCGCTGGCCGCGTTGCCCCCGCCGGATCCCCCTGAGCCGCCGGAGCCACTGCCCTTGTCGTCGTTGCAGGCCGCGGTGAGCAGCAACACCCCACCCATGGCCAACGCCATCGCGTAGCGGCTGGTGGTACGTATCGCGGCGCCGGCCGTCTTACCCGTCTTCACGGTTTCTCCCCTCCCGGTATTCACTCTCTTGACGCGTTGAGTGCCCCCATGAGTTGCACCGGGCGCCGATCTTTCGCGCCTGGCTGCGGACGCGTCGGAGCAGGATAACTGGGCTGTTCGAGTGAATTCGCAGGGGTGTCGAGCGGAACCGAGCAGAACCGGGTGAAGGTGGGTGAACCGGGCGTGACGGCGCGACGGGCGCCCGCGGCTAGCGCAGCGCGCTCCCGGCCACCCACTGCTCCCAGAGCATGTTCCAGCCGTTCAGCCCGTTCTGCGGCGGCACGAAGTCCCCGGACGGGCCCTTCACCTCCACCACGTCCCCCGCGATGGTGTGCTCGAACAGCCAGCCCGCCGGGGTGTCCTTGCTCGTGCCGCCCTTGGCGTCGGCCAGGCCGATGCAGCCGTGGCTGGTGTTGGCGGTGCCGAACACCTTGGGGTCCGCCCAGTAGTTGCCGTGGAGGAAGGTGCCGGAGGTGGTCAGCCGCATCGCGTGCGGGACGTCCTTGATGTCGTACTCGTCGCCCATGCCGACGGTCTGCGAGTTCATCCGGGTCACCTTGTACTTCTCCGACACCACCATCACCCCCCGGTAGGTGGAGTGGTCGGGGCTGCCGCCGGAGACCTTGAGCACCCGCACCACCTTGCCGCCCTGGCCGGTCCGGACGGTCAGGGTGTGCGCGTCCAGGTCCACGGTGGAGACCTGCGCCCGGCCGACGGTGAAGCGCAGGTCCCGGCTCTGGCTGCCGAACTCGCCCGGCGCGCCCTGCACGTCCTTCAGCCGCAGCGCCACCGAGACCTTGGTGCCGGCCGCCCAGTACTGCTGCGGGCGGAAGTCCAGCCGCTGGTTGCCGAACCAGTGCGCGGCCACCGCCACCGGCGGGTCCGCACTGACCTGGACGGCCTTCTCCACCGCCGCCCGGTCGGCGATCGGGCGGCTGAAGCGCAGCGAGACCGGCATGCCGACGCCGACCGTGGAACCGTCCTCCGGGGTGAAGAAGGCGACGAAGGTGTGCGCCCGGGCGACGGTCGAGAACGCCGAGTGCTGGGCGGCCTTCTGGCCCTGGTCGTCCTCGGCGACGGCGTCCAGGGTGAACGCGGTGCCCAGCGGCAGCGGGCCGTCGGGCCCCCAGCCCGCGCCGTCCGGGGTGATCGTGCCGGGCACCTCGGTGCCCTTGGCGTCGGCCAGCCGGACCGACACCAGCCGGCCCTGCGCGGCACCCACCCGGACCGCGCCCTCCGGCTGCACGTCCTGCGCGCCGTCGGCCGGCTGCACGGTGAGCACCGCCCGGGACGGCGCCTCCGCCGGGGGCGCGGTGGGCGCCCCGGAGCCGACCGCGTCCCCGTCGGGCGCGGCCGGGGAGCCGCCGCTGCCGCAGCCCGTGAGGACGGCCAGACAGCAGGCCACCACCGCCGCGCCCCGCGCCCACACCCGTCCTCGGCACCGCATCCCGGGGCCTCCCACTGTTCGCGTCCGACGCCCGGAACAACGACGGGCGCCGACCCGGGGACACGCCGAGCGGCCCGGAATCCCGCCATCCACCGGCGATCCCCTGCCCGCCATCCGCCGGTAAGCCCCCGTTCAGCGGCTTCCGATCTGCGCAATCCGGGAAAGAGGAAGTGAACGGGGTCCGGGACACCCCGCCCAGGGAGGGTACGGCCATGGCGTCAGGGCAGGAGCTGGAAGCCGGGGTAAGGCCGGACGGCGGCCCGCACACCGTCGAGCCATCAGTCGAGCCACCGCGGCCCGGCAGCTGGCAGCCGCTCGGCGCCCGCTTCCGGACCGACCAAGTCGGCGGCCGGGGCACCAACTTCGCGCTCTGGGCGGCCGGCGCCGAGGCCGTCGAGCTGTGCCTCTTCGACGAGGACGGCCGGGAGAGCCGGCACCGCCTCACCGAGCAGGACTTCCAGATCTGGCACGGCTTCCTCCCCGGCGTGCGCCCCGGCACCCGCTACGGCTTCCGCGTGCACGGCCGGTGGGACCCGTGGACCGGCGCTCGCTGGAACCCGGCCAAACTGCTGCTGGACCCGTACGCCCGCGCCGTCGACGGCTGTTACACCTCGCACGACGCCGCCTGCGCCGCCGTCCGCAACTGGCCGGAGGCCGACGTCGCCGACACCGTCCGGGACAACCGCGACTCCGCGCCCTACGTGCCCAGAGCCGTGGTCGTCCACGATGACGACGACTGGTACGACGACCACCGCCCGAAGACCCCGTGGGCCGAGACGGTCCTCTACGAACTGCACGTGCGCGGCTTCACCATGCGCCACCCCGAGATCCCGCCGCACCTGCGCGGCACCTACGCCGGCCTCGCCCACCCCGCCGCGATCGCCCACCTCACCCGCCTCGGCGTGACCGCCGTCGAGCTGCTGCCGGTCCACCAGTACGCCACCGAGGACCACCTCCAGGCGCGCGGCCTGGTCAACTACTGGGGCTACAACACGGTCGGCTACTTCGCCCCGCACGCCGGCTACTCCGCCTCCGGCTCGCGCGGCGGCCAGGTCGGCGAGTTCAAGCGGATGGTCCGCGCCCTGCACGCCGCCGGGATCGAGGTGATCCTGGACGTGGTGTTCAACCACACCGCCGAGGCCGGCGAGCTCGGCCCGATGCTCTCGCTGCGCGGCATCGACAACGCCGCCTACTACCGCCTCCCGCCGAACCGCCCGCGCGGCTACGCCGACTACACCGGCTGCGGCAACACCCTGGACACCCGCCGCCCGCAGGTGATCCGGCTGATCACCGACTCGCTGCGCTACTGGGTCGCCGAGATGGGCGTGGACGGCTTCCGCTTCGACCTCGCCGCCGCCCTCGCCCGCGGCGGCCCGCGCGGCGGCGACGACGTGGACATGGACCACCCGTTCCTCGCCGCCGTCTCCCAGGACCCGCTGCTCAGCCGGGTGAAGCTGATCGCCGAGCCGTGGGACGTCGGCCCGGGCGGCTACCAGGTCGGCGGCTTCCCCCCGCTGTGGGCCGAGTGGAACGACAAGTACCGCGACACCGTACGGGACTTCTGGCGCGGCGCCCGCCCCGACGTGCGCGAGCTCGGCTACCGCCTCTCCGGCTCCTCCGACCTCTACCAGCGCGGCGGCCGCCGCCCGTACGCCTCCGTCAACTACGTGACCGCGCACGACGGTTTCACCCTGCGCGACCTGGTCTCCTACGACCGAAAGCACAACGAGGCGAACGGCGAGGCCAACCGCGACGGCACCGACGACAACCGCTCGTGGAACCACGGCGCCGAGGGCGAGACCGCCGACCCGGCGGTCCGCGCGCTGCGGCTGCGCCAACTGCGCAACCTGACGGCCACCCTGCTGCTCTCCACCGGCGTCCCGATGCTCACCGCCGGGGACGAGCTGGGCCGCACCCAGGGCGGCAACAACAACGCCTACTGCCAGGACAACGAGGTCAGCTGGCTGGACTGGTCACTGCTGGCGGAGCCCGGCTGGCGGGAGCTGACCGAGCTGACCGCCCGGCTGATCCGGCTGCGCCGCTCCCACCCGGTGCTGCGGCAGCGGGCGTTCTTCTCGGGCCGGGCCGCCACCCCCGGCGGCCAGCCCGACCTGGCCTGGTTCACCCCGCTGGGCAAGGAGATGACCGAGGCCGACTGGTTCGCGCCGACCGCCTGCCTGGGCATGCTGCTGTCCGGCAGCGCGATGTCCGAACGGGACGACACCGGACGGCCGCTGCGGGACGACAGCTTCCTGCTGCTGCTCAACGCGGGCCACCAGGCCACGG
The DNA here is from genome assembly GCF_055575795.1 of Kitasatospora sp. NPDC034023. Lineage (NCBI taxonomy): Bacteria > Bacillati > Actinomycetota > Actinomycetes > Kitasatosporales > Streptomycetaceae > Kitasatospora > Kitasatospora sp. NPDC034023. The sequence continues at coordinate 182,689 of NZ_JBVIRY010000015.1, read as the reverse complement.
TGTTCACCCTGCCCGGTGAGCCCTGGGCGGCGCCCGAGGCCCCGTACGAGACGGTGATCGACACGGCCGAGACTCCGGTCGGCACGGCCGGGGCGGCAGTCGGCACAGCCGGGGCGGCGGGAGGCACGGGCGAGCCGTACCCGCACGGCGCCGTCGTCCTGGGCGGGCGCTCACTGCAGCTGCTGCGCGCGCCCGCCCCCGGGGCCTAGGGGCCCGGCTCAGCCCCGGGCGTGCCCGAGCTCGACGTTCTCCAGCACGCCGATCGCGTCCGGCACCAGCACCGCCGCCGAGTAGTAGGTGCTGACCAGGTAGGAGGCGACCGCCTTCTCGTCGATGCCCATGAAGCGGACGTTCAGACCCGGCTCGACCTCGTCCGGGATGTTGATCTGGGTGAGCCCGACCACGCCCTGGTTGTCCTCGCCGACCCGCATCGCGATGAACGCGCTGGTCTGCTGGTCGGACACCGGGATCTTGTTGCACGGGAAGATCGGCACCCCGCGCCAGGTCGGCCGGTGCTTGCCGAGGACGTCGACGGTGGCCGGGTAGACACCGACCTTGTTGCACTCCCGCTCGAAGGCGGCGATCGCCCGCGGGTGGGCGAACAGGTAGTCGGTGTCCCGGCGCATGCTCAGCAGCTCGTCCAGGTCGTCCGGGGTGGGCGCCCCGGAGCGGGTCTGGATCCGCTGGTCGAAGTCGGTGTTGCCGAGCAGACCGAACTCCGGGTTGTTGACGAGCTCGTGCTCCTGCCGCTCCCGCAGGGCCTCGATGGTCAGCCGCAGCTGCTCCTCGGTCTGGTTCATCGGCTTGTTGTAGAGGTCCGCGACCCGGGTGTGCACCTTGAGGACGGTCTGCGCGACGCTCAGCTCGTACTCGCGCGGCCTCAGCTCGTAGTCCACGAACGCGCCGGGCAGCTCGTACTCGCCCTCGTGGCCGGCCGACAGGTCGATCCGCGCCTCGCCGTGCTCGTTCTGGGCCTGCGCGGCGTCGGCGGCGAAGCCCAGCAACTGCTCGCGCAGTGAGTCCGAGCGGTCTACCAGCTCCTGGAAGACCGCCCAGGGCAACGCCATCGCGACACCCGACGTCGCCGCCTTCACGGTGTACGGCCAGGTGCCGTTCGGCTCGGTGAGCGCCTCGTCGCCGATGTGGTCGCCGTCCGCGAGGGAGCCGAGCACGGTCTGCTCGCCGTACTTGCCGGTGCCGATCCGGTCCACCTTGCCGTGCGCGACGAGGAACACCTCCTCGATCGGCGCACCCTCCTGCACCAGCACGTCGCCCACCGCGAAGTCCCGCTGCACGAACCGGCGGGCCAGCTCCTCCAGGACCGCGTCGTCCTCGTAACCGTGCAGCGCCGGCACCTCGCGCAGCGAGGGGGCGACCACGCTCACCGTGGAACCGGCCTTGGCGAAGCCCACCCGGCCGCGCCCGGCGGCGAAGCTGAGGCGGCGGTTGACCCGGTAGGTACCCGCGCTGACCTGCACCCAGGGCAGCATCTTCAGCAGCCAGCGGGAGGTGATCTCCTGCATCTGCGGCTTCGACTTGGTCGTGGTCGCCAGGTTCCGCGCCGCGGTCGTGCTGAGGCTGAGCTGGGCCCGGACTTCCACGGTCGCGCGGCCTGGGCCGGGGGCCGCGGTGGGTTCGGTTTCCACCGTCATGTGCACACTCCTGTCACTCACGTATCAATGAACATCCGTCAGGAGATTCCATCGGCCGATCGGGTGGGGCTCGCAAGAGGCGCCCGGCGCATTCGTCCCTGCACGAACCGCCGCACACGCCCCGCGTCCGCCCGCGCACCACCCGTCCGAGTGGCCGGTTCTCGCCGGACAGCACCGACAGGGGCGAAAAACCGGATGAGAAGTGACGGCCTCTCCGCCTACCCTCACCGCGATGGCCGAGAACCGACATGACACCGACAACGCGCCCGCCGACGGGACCGTGACCGCGCGCCCCCGCTCCACGGTCCGCTCGCTGCTGCGCCTGTGGCCGTACGCGCGCGCCGTCCGCGGCCGGCTGGCCGTCTCGGTGACGGCCGCCACGCTCGGCATGCTGAGCACGCTCGCCGTCCCGGTGCTCCTCGGCCGGATCGTGGACGGTCCGCTCGCCACGCACGACCTGGCCGCCCTCCGGCCGCTGGTCGGCCTGCTGCTGCTCCTTGGGCTTTTCGAGGCCGGACTCTTCTACACCCGCCGGGTGGTGCTGGCCCGCCCGCTGGCCGGGCTGGAGACGGCCATGCGCGGCGACCTCTTCGCCAAGCTCCAGCGGCTGCCGGTCTCCTTCCACGACCGCTGGGGCTCCGGCCAGCTGCTCTCCCGGGCCACCGCGGACATGTACACCATGCGGCTGTTCCTGGCCTTCCCGTTGGTCTTCCTGATCGTCAACTCGGTGATGTTCCTGGCCGGCGCGGTGGTGATGTTCACCCAGGACTGGCGGCTCGCGCTGATCGCCCTGGTGCCCGTCGTCCCGCTGTTCCTGCTCACCGGGCGCTTCGAGTCCGGCTACTCCGGCGCCTCCCGCCTCGCCCAGGACCAGAACGGCGACCTCGCCACCGTGGTCGAGGAGTCCGTCCTCGGCATCCGGATCCTCAAGGCCTTCGGCCGTCACCGCTCGATGGCCGAGCGCTTCCGCGCCCAGTCCCAGGAGCTGCGCCGCACCGAGCTGCACAAGGCCCACCTGCTCGCCAACCTCTGGTCCGTCATCATCGGCCTGCCCGAGATCGCCCTCGGCTGCGCCCTCGCCGCCGGCGCCTACCTGGTCGCCCACGACGAGCTGAGCGCGGGCGCCCTGGTCGCCTTCCTCTCCACCGCGCTCGCACTGCGCTGGCCGGTGGAGTCGCTCGGCTGGCTGCTCGCCTACGCCAACGAGGCCGCCACCGCCACCGACCGCTTCTTCGAGGTGCTGGACGAGCCGGACACCCCGGACCCGGGCACCGCCACCGGGCTCGGCGCCCGGGACGGCATCCGCTTCACCGGCGTCCGCTTCCGCTACCCCGACGCCCCGGCCGGCAGCCCCGACCTGCTGACCGGCATCGACCTGCACATCCGCAGCGGCGAGACGATGGCCCTGGTCGGCGCCACCGGCAGCGGCAAGACCACGCTCACCGCGCTGCTCCCCCGGCTGTACGAGGCCACCGCCGGCACCATCACGCTGGACGGCCGGGACCTGCGCGACCTGCCCCGGGAGCGGCTGCGCGAACTCGTCGCGGTCGCCTTCGAGGAGCCCACCCTGTTCTCCGCCACCGTCCGGGAGAACGTCCTGATGGGCGCCCCGGGCGCGAGCGGGGAGCAGCTGCGCTCCGCGCTCGCCACCGCCCAGGCCGGCTTCGTGGACAAGCTCCCCGAGGGCGCGGACACCGAGGTCGGCGAGCAGGGCCTGAGCCTGTCCGGCGGACAGCGCCAGCGCCTCGCGCTGGCCCGCGCAGTGGTCGGCGACCCGGCCTTCCTGGTGCTGGACGACCCGCTCTCCGCCCTGGACGTGCACACCGAGGCCCTGGTCGAGCGGGCACTGCGCGAGGTCCTCGGCACCACCACCGCCCTGGTGGTCGCCCACCGCCCCAGCACCGTGCTGCTCGCGGACCGGGTCGCGGTGCTGGCGGACGGCCGGATCGAGGCCGTCGGCACCCACCAGGAGCTGCTGCGCGACTGCGCGCACTACCGCGAACTGATGTCGGGCGAGGCCGCCCTCGTGCCCGAAGGAAGTGCAGCCCCGTGACCACGACCGCCGATCCCACGAAGGCCGACCCCGCGAAGGGCGAGCCCGCGACGGCCGATCCCACGAAGGCCGCCCGGTCCGCCGAGGAGGAACTGCCCCCGCCCCCGGCCGACGAGGAGGACATCCCCGTCCCGCCCGGCGCGCCCCGGGCGCTGCTGCGCTCGCTGCTCGGCCCGCACCGGGCCCGGATCACCGTCGCGATGGTGGTGATCCTGGTCCAGCAGGCCGCCCTGCAGTCCGGCCCGCTGCTGGTCGCGGTGGCCATGGACCGCGCCATCCCGGCGCTGCGCGAGCACGACTCCGGCCCGCTCGTCGCGGTCATCGCCGCGTACCTGTTCTGCGCGCTGCTCAGCCCGGTGCTGCAGTGGGCGTTCATCAAGATCAGCGCCCGGGTCAACCAGGACATCCTGCTGGAGCTGCGCGGCCGGATCTTCCGGCACGCCCAGCGGCTGAGCCTGGACTTCCACGAGCGCTACACCTCGGGCCGGATCATCTCCCGGGCGACCAGCGACATCGACGCGCTGCGCGAGCTGCTCTCCGAGGGTCTGCAGGAGCTGCTGACGGTCTTCCTGTCGGTCTGCTACATCTCGGTGCTCCTGCTGGTGCTGGACTGGCGGCTCGGCCTGGTCTCGCTGGTGTCGGCCGTGCCGCTGGCCCTGATCGCCCGTTCCTTCCGCAGCCGCTCGCGCCGGGTCTACCGCCGCTCCCGCACCTCGGCCGCCTCGCTGATCGTCCGCTTCACCGAGACGATGAACGGCATCCGCCCGGTGCAGGCCTTCCGCCGCGAGAAGGCCAACGACGCCGCGTTCGCGCTGGTCAACCGGCAGTCCGCCACCGCGACCGCGGACGGCCTGCTGGAGATCGCCCGCTATGTCGGCCTCTCCCGGGCCACCGCCAACCTGTGGGTCACCGGCGTGGTGCTGTTCGGCGCCTACCTGGTCGTGGACGACACGCTGGAGGTGGGCGCGCTCACCGCCTTCGTGCTCTACCTGCGCCGCCTCTACGACCCGATCGACCAGCTGGCGATGTTCCTGAACAGCTACCAGTCGGCCGCCGCCGCGCTGGAGAAGATCGCCGGCCTGCTCGCCCACGAGCCGACCGTCGCCGAACCGGCCGAGCCGAAGGAGCTGCCGCAGGCCGCGAGCGGGCGAATCACGGTCAAGGGCCGGGAGGTGTCCTTCGAGCGGACCCGCTTCGCCTACCCCACCGGCAGGGAGGTGCTGGCGCCCTTCGACCTGCTGATCCCGGCCGGGCAGACGGTCGCGGTGGTCGGCGCGACGGGCGCGGGCAAGTCGACGCTCGCCAAGCTGCTGGCCCGCTTCTACGACCCGAGCGACGGCCGGATCCGGCTGGACGGCGTGGACCTGCGCGAGCTGGCCACCCCCGAGCTGCGGCGCGGGGTGGTGATGGTGACCCAGGAGTCCTTCCTGTTCTCCGGCACCGTCGCCGAGAACATCGCGATCGGCCGCCCCGGCGCCACCCGCGAGGAGGTCGAACAGGCCGCCCGTGACATCGGCGCGTACGGGTTCATCGCCGAGCTGCCGGACGGCTTCGACACCGACGTGCGCAAGCGCGGCGGCCGGATCTCGGCCGGCCAGCGCCAACTGGTGGCCTTCGCCCGCGCCCTGCTGGCCGACCCGGCGGTGCTGATCCTGGACGAGGCGACCAGTTCCCTGGACGTTCCGGGCGAGCAGGCCGTCCAGCGGGCGATGCGCACGGTGCTGGCCGGCCGGACGGCGGTGATCATCGCGCACCGCCTCTCCACCGTGGAGATCGCCGACCGCGTCCTGGTGATGGACCAGGGCCGGATCGTGGAGGACGGCTCCCCGCAGGAGCTGATCGACGGCGCCGGCCGCTTCGCCACCCTCCACCGGGCCTGGCGGGACAGCCTGGTCTGAGGGGACCCGGCCGGTCCGAGGGGACCCGGTCCCCGACCCGTGAATGTGCCCGTCCGGGTGCGCCGTTACGCACCCGGCCGGGCCGCCCCCCGGTGGAACCGTCAGTCCACGGTCACCGCGTAGGCGGTGTGCCAGTCGGGCGAGGGGCAGTCCTCCTGCGCGGCCACCACGTCCAGCGTTCCGCCGGGCAGCACCTGCCCGGCGACGGCCGCCGGGTCGATCACCACGGCCGGGTCGATGAAGGTCGCGTCGAGGCCGGCCGGGATCCCGTAGGAGCTGCCGGTGCCGAAGTAGGTCAGGGTGACCGGCGGGTCGGCCGACTGCACCACGCCCGGCGACGGGAAGTGCACGACCACCTGGGTCGTGTCGCTGGTGGCCGCCGGGCCCCGGTTGGTGACCTGCACCTCCAGGATCCCGGTCTCGCCCGGGACCACCGGGCCCTGCGGCGGGCAGAGTTCGACGGACAGCCGCGCGGTCGCCGGGGGCGCCGCGAGCGGGCCGGTGGCGGCCTGGGCCGGCCACGCCACGAGGACGACGGAGAGCGCGGCGAGGGCGGCCGCGCGGACGGTTCGCATCAGGAGCATCACGCTCCCCCCGCCCGACACGCGGGGCAACCGGATGACTGCCGTCCGTGGCGGACGGGCGGCAGTCATCCGGCGCGCCGTCAGCGCAGCAGCCCCGCGTCCATCCCGGCCGACTCGGCCGGCAGGGCGACCAGCCCGAGCTCGGCCGGGGAGGCCAGCCGCGGGTGCGCGGGCAGCACGCGGACCGTGTAGCCGAACGGGCCGGTCCGGCACAGCTCCAGCGCGCCCTCGTAGCGGGTGCGGCCGTCGAGGTCGGGCCCGCCGACCGGTTTGAGGGCGAGCAGGCAGGCGTCCGAGATGCCGTCCGACTCGTCCACCCGGCCGGAGACCACCTGGACCTCGACGTCATCCGGATCCAGCGTGCCGAGCGCGACCTGCACCCGCAGCGCCAGCGAGCTGCCCAGCTCCTGGGCCTCGGCCGGGCAGTCCGCCTCGACGTGCTCGACCCGGACGGCCGACCAGGCCTCCCGGACCTTCGCCTTCCACCCCGCCAGCTCCCGCGCGGTGATTCGCCCGCTCACCTCCGGGCGCTCGCCCGCCGCGCGCCCGCCCGCCGCCAGCTCCCGCTGGGCCAGCGCCGCCGGGGCGTACAGCCGTTCGACGTACTCGCGGACCATCCGCCCGGCGAGCACCTTGGGCCCGAGGGTGACCAGGGTGTGCCGGACCATGGCGATCCAGTGGTGCGGCAGCCCGTCCGCGTCCCGGTCGTAGAACCGGGCGGCGACCTGGTCCTCGATCAGGTCGTAGAGGGCGGCCGCCTCGATGTCGTCGCGCCGCTCGGCCTCGCCGCTGTCCGGGTCGGGCACCCCGCCGCTCTCGTCGGCGGTGGGGATCGCCCAGCCGTTGCGGCCGTCGTACCACTCGTCCCACCAGCCGTCCAGGACGGACAGGTTGAGGCAGCCGTTGAGCGCGGCCTTCATCCCGGAGGTGCCGCAGGCCTCCAGCGGGCGCAGCGGGTTGTTGAGCCAGACGTCGCAGCCCGGGTAGAGGTGCCGGGCCATCGCCATGTCGTAGTCCGGCAGGAAGACGATCCGGTGCCGGACGGCCGGGTCGTCGGCGAAGGCGACCATCTGCTGGATCAGCCGCTTGCCGCCGTCGTCGGCCGGGTGAGCCTTGCCGGCCACCACGATCTGCACCGGCCGGGTGGGGTGCAGCAGCATGGCGCGCAGCCGCTCCGGGTCGCGCAGCATCAGGGTGAGCCGCTTGTACGAGGGCACCCGGCGGGCGAAGCCGATGGTGAGCACGTCGGGGTCGAGCACCGAGGAGACCCAGCCGAGCTCGGCCTCGCCGGCCCCGCGCTGGTGCCAGGAGGCGCGCAGCCGACGGCGGGCCTCGTCCACCAGCTGGGCGCGCAGGGTGCGGCGCAGGTCCCAGATCTCGGTGTTGCCGATCGCCTCCAGGCCGGTCCAGCGGGTGGCCTCGCCGGTGGTCATCGCCTCCTCGGCGCGCTCGGCGCCGATCCCGGCGGCGCCGAGCCGGACCACCGCCGGGTCGATCCAGGTGGCGGCGTGCACGCCGTTGGTGACCGAGGTGATCGGCACCTCGGAGGGGTCGAAACCGGGCCAGAGGCCGTTGAACATCGAGCGGCTGACCTCGCCGTGCAGGGTGGAGACCCCGTTGGCGCGCTGGGCGAGCCGCAGGCCCATGGCGGCCATGTTGAACAGTTTCGGGTCCCCGCCGCGCCAGGTCTCGGCGCCGAGCGCGAGCACCTGGTCGACCGGGACGCCGGGCAGCGCGGTGTCGCCGCCGAAGTGGCGGGCGACCAGCTCGCGGTCGAAGCGGTCGATGCCGGCCGGGACGGGCGTGTGGGTGGTGAAGAGGGTGCCGGCCCGGACGGACTCCAGGGCGGCGGCGAAGTCGAGGCCGGCCGCATCCTCGGCGACCAGCTCGCGGATCCGTTCGACGCCGAGGAAGCCGGCGTGGCCCTCGTTGGTGTGGAAGACCTCGGGGGCGGGGTGCCCGGTGAGCCGGCAGTAGGCGCGCACCGCCCGTACGCCGCCGATGCCGAGCAGCATCTCCTGGAGCAGCCGGTGCTCGCTGCCGCCGCCGTACAGCCGGTCGGTGACGTCGCGCTCAGCGGGCGAGTTGGCCTCGATGTCGGAGTCGAGCAGCAGCAGTGGCACCCGCCCGACCTGGGCCTTCCAGATCCGGGCGGCCAGGGTGCGGCCGCCGGGCAGGACGAGGTCGACCCGGCTGGGGGTGCCGTCGGGTTCCCGGAGCGGGCTGACGGCGAGCTCGTCCGGGTCCAGCAGCGGGTAGCGCTCCTGCTGCCAGCCGTCCCGGCCGAGGGACTGCCGGAAGTAGCCGTGCCGGTAGAACAGCCCGACGCCGATGATCGGGACGCCGAGGTCGCTGGCGGCCTTGAGGTGGTCGCCGGCCAGGATGCCGAGCCCGCCGGAGTACTGGGGCAGCGCGGCGGCGATGCCGTACTCGGGCGAGAAGTAGGCGATCGCGGCGGGCAGTGGGGCGGCCCCGGTCTCCTGCTGCCGGGCCTGGTACCAGCGCGGGCCGGTCAGGTAGTCGCGCAGGTCGTCGGCGAGGTCGCCGAGTCTGCGCAGGAACCGCCGGTCGGCGGCGAGCGCGGCGAGCCGGGCGGCCGGGACCTCCCCGAGCAGGCGCACCGGGTCCTCGCCGGTCGCGGCCCAGACCTCCGGGTCCACGGACCGGAAGAGGTCCCTGGTCTCGGGGTGCCAGGACCAGCGCAGGTTGAGGGCCAGCTCGTGCAACGGCTGGAGTTGTTCGGGCAGGACGGTGCGGACGGTGAATCTGCGGATTGCCTTCACGGCGTGAAGCGTAGCCGCGGCGGTCGGCCCGACAGTGCGTCAAGTGGGCTATTGGGCATCCGTTCGGCCTATTGATGAGATCGCATTCGGCGCATTGGTCTGCACGGGGGGCGCGCGAGGCGCACTTTTCCGGGGGCCGCGCTACCAATACGTGAACTCTGCGGTACGAATCCATTTCCGATGGCGCATCCGCTCGGGAGAAGGTCCGAAACTCCTGTCGTACCGGTGCAAAAACCTTGTCGCCGATGCGAGGATGACCGAAGGTCGTTGATGCTGTGGGGAGTACGGCGACGGGTGGCGTCCCCCTCGAAGCAGCACGTCCGAATCCTTTTTCGCGTTGGCTGTTCCCGTCCGCTTTAGCCCATTCGGCGATCACCGCTCGTCGACGCGTGTCCTTGTGCCCGGCCTGCTCGTTCACGGGTGGACCGGGCCGCCCGGGGGCGTGCCCCCGGAGGCGCGCGCCGGGACGCGCACGGGCTCCGGGGCGTCCCGCCACCGACTCGGCGGGCGCCGGGCAGGTTGCCGGGGACAGCGGCGCGGGCAGGCTCCGGTCGCACGTCCTCCCCACCCAGCAGTCCTCCCGGTACTCCCCTGGCCCGACCCCGGCCCGCGGGAGCTGCCGCCGATCTCGGGCAGGAGCTTGGCATGCACGGCGACACGCGGGACCAGTCCACACCTGTGGCCGAAACCCTCGACACAGCGGTCGCGGAATCCGCCGGACGGATGGATTCTGACACTCGGACAGATCCGGCGATGCCCGCACCCAGGGCGGCCGGGGCGGTCCGTACCGGATCCTCCGAATCCCAACCCCCCGCAGAGCAGCCCTCAGCAGCACAGCCCTCAGCGGTACAGCCCTCCGCAGCGGCCCCACAACCCGGGGCCGAGGAGGACCGGACCGCGGCACCCCGCAGGCGCACCACCACGCGCCGCACCACCGCCACCGCGTCGGCCGCCACCCCGAAGGCCGGCGACGGGGCCGACCCCGCACCGCGCCGGACGACCGCCGCGAAGAAGGCGGCCGCTCCGAAGGCGACCGCTGCGAAAGCGACCGCCCCGAAGGCGACCGCCGCGAAGGGTGCCGCCAAACCCGCTGCCAAGTCCGCTGCCAAGCCCTCCGCCCGCAAGACAGAGAGCGACACCGTGATCGGCCGCATCCCCGTCCTGGACGTCAGTCCCCTCGTCGACGCCGGCCGCCGCCCGGCCAAGGCGGTCGCCGGCGAGACCTTCCTGGTCACCGCGACCGTCTTCCGCGAGGGCCACGACGCCGTCAACGCCAACGTGGTGCTGCGCGACCCGCGCGGCCGCAGCGGCCCCTGGACGCCGATGCGCGAGCTCGCCGAGGGCACCGACCGCTGGGGCGCGTACGTCACGCCGACCGCGCCCGGCCGCTGGTCGTACCTGGTGGAGGCGTGGAGCGACCCGATCGCCACCTGGCGCAGGACCGCCTCGGTGAAGCTGCCCGCCGGGATCGACACCGCGCTGGTCCTGGAGGAGGGCGCCCGGCTGTTCGAGCAGGCCGCGGCCGGCGTGCCGAAGAAGGAGGGCCGCGCCGACGTCCTGGCCGCCGCCGACGCGCTGCGCGACTCGACCATGCCGCCGCTGTCCCGGCTGGCCGCCGCCCTGGCCCCCGAGGTGCTGGAGCTGCTGGCCCGTCACCCGCTGCGCGAACTGCTGAGCGCCTCCCGCCCGCTGCCGCTGCAGGTGGACCGGGAGCGCGCGCTGTTCGGCTCCTGGTACGAGTTCTTCCCCCGCTCGGAGGGCGCCGCGGTGGACCCGAGCGGCGTCGAGGCGCCGCGCCCGGGCACCCTGCGCACCGCCGCCGAACGGCTGCCCGCCATCGCCGCGATGGGCTTCGACGTGGTCTACCTGCCGCCGGTCCACCCGATCGGCCGAGCCTTCCGCAAGGGCCCGGACAACACCCTGACGACCGGTCCGCACGACGTCGGCTCGCCCTGGGCGATCGGCTCCCCCGAGGGCGGCCACGACGCGGTCCACCCCGACCTCGGCACCATCGAGGACTTCGACCACTTCGTCGCCGAGGCCCAGGCGCTGCACCTGGAGGTGGCGCTCGACTTCGCCCTCCAGTGCTCCCCCGACCACCCCTGGGTGAACAAGCATCCGGAATGGTTCAGCCACCGCGCGGACGGCACCATCGCCTACGCCGAGAACCCGCCGAAGAAGTACCAGGACATCTATCCGATCAACTTCGATCAGGACATGGATGGAATCGTCAAGGAAACCCTCAGGCTCCTCCGATTCTGGATGTCCCACGGCGTGCGGATCTTCCGGGTCGACAACCCGCACACCAAACCGGTGCTGTTCTGGGAGAAGGTGCTCGCCGACATCGCCCGAACCGACCCGGATGTCGTGTTCCTGGCGGAGGCCTTCACCCGCCCGGCGATGATGCACACCCTGGCGAAGATCGGTTTCCACCAGTCGTACACGTACTTCACCTGGCGCACCACCAAGCAGGAACTCACCGAGTACCTCACCGAGCTCACCGGTGACGCGGCCGCCTACATGCGCCCCAACTTCTTCGCCAACACCCCGGACATCCTGCACGCCTACCTGCAGCACGGCGGCCGCGCCGCCTTCGCGATCCGCGCCGTGCTCGCCGCCACCCTCTCCCCCAGCTACGGCGTCTACGCCGGCTACGAGCTGTACGAGAACGAGCCGGCCCACCCGGGCTCCGAGGAGTACCTGCACTCGGAGAAGTACGAGCTGCGCCCGCGCGACTGGAACCGCACCGACACCCTCGCCCCGCTGCTGACCGTGCTGAACCGGCTGCGCCGGCGCCACCCCGCCCTGCAGCAGCTGCGCGACCTGCGCTTCCACCCCACCGACAACGACCAGGTGCTCGCCTACTCCAAGACCGCGACCACCCCCGAGGGCCTCACCGACCAGGTCATCACCGTGGTGAACCTCGACCCGCACCACGTGCAGGAGGCCACCGTCACGCTCGACGGCGACGGCCCGTACGCGGTGCACGACGAGCTCACCGGCGCCGTCTACACCTGGGGCCGGCGCAACTACGTCCGGCTCGATCCCTCAGCCGAGCCGGCTCACCTCCTCACGGTTCGGAGGAACCCAGCGTGACAGTGAACGAGCCCGTCCCCGACACCTTCCCCGAGACCTCCAAGAAGAAGCTCGACCCCGAGTGGTTCAAGCGTGCGGTCTTCTACGAGGTGCTGGTGCGGTCCTTCCAGGACAGCAACGGCGACGGGGTCGGGGACCTCAAGGGGCTCACGGCCAAGCTCGACTACCTCCAGTGGCTCGGGATCGACTGCCTCTGGCTCCCCCCGTTCTTCGCCTCGCCGCTGCGCGACGGCGGGTACGACGTGTCCGACTACACCTCGGTGCTGCCGGAGTTCGGCGACCTCGCCGACTTCATGGAGTTCGTCGACGCCGCGCACGCCCGCGGCATGCGCATCATCATCGACTTCGTCATGAACCACACCAGCGACCAGCACCCGTGGTTCCAGGCCTCCCGGACGGACCCGGACGGGCCGTACGGCGACTTCTACATGTGGGCCGACGACGACAAGCAGTACCCGGACGCCCGGATCATCTTCGTCGACACCGAGACCTCCAACTGGACCTACGACCCGGTCCGCAAGCAGTACTACTGGCACCGCTTCTTCTCGCACCAGCCGGACCTCAACTACGACAACCCCCGGGTCCAGGACGAGATGATCGCCGGGCTGCGGTTCTGGCTCGACCTCGGCATCGACGGCTTCCGGCTGGACGCGGTGCCGTACCTCTTCGCCCGCGAGGGCACCAACTGCGAGAACCTGTCGGAGACCCACGAGTTCCTCAAGCGGGTCCGCAAGGAGATCGACGCCGACTACCCCGACACCGTGCTGCTCGCCGAGGCCAACCAGTGGCCGGAGGACGTCGTCGACTACTTCGGCGACTTCACCTCGGGCGGCGACGAGTGCCACATGGCGTTCCACTTCCCCGTGATGCCGCGGATCTTCATGGCGGTGCGCCGCGAGTCCCGCTACCCGGTGTCCGAGATCCTCTCCAAGACCCCGCAGATCCCCAACGGCTGCCAGTGGGGCATCTTCCTGCGCAACCACGACGAGCTGACCCTGGAGATGGTCACCGACGAGGAGCGCGACTACATGTACGCGGAGTACGCCAAGGACCCCCGGATGCGCGCCAACGTGGGCATCCGCCGCCGGCTCGCCCCGCTGCTGGAGAACGACCGCAACCAGATCGAGCTGTTCACCGCCCTGCTGTTCTCCCTGCCCGGCTCGCCGGTCCTCTACTACGGGGACGAGATCGGCATGGGCGACAACATCTGGCTCGGCGACCGGGACGGCGTGCGCACGCCGATGCAGTGGACCCCGGACCGCAACGCGGGTTTCTCCTCCGCCGACCCGGGCAGGCTCAGTCTGCCGCCCATCATGGACCCGGTGTACGGCTACCAGGTGACCAACGTCGAGGCGCAGCAGAGCAGTTCGAGTTCGCTGCTGCACTGGACGCGTCGCATGATCGAGATCCGCAAGCTCAATCCGGCGTTCGGCCTCGGCAGCTACGCCGAACTGCCGTCCAGCAACCCCGCCGTGCTGGCCTTCGTGCGCGAGTACGAGGGGGACCTGGTCATGTGCGTGAACAACTTCTCGCGGTTCGCGCAGCCGACCGAGCTGGACCTGCGGCAGTACGGCGGGCGGTACCCGGTCGAGCTGATCGGCGGGGTGCGCTTCCCGTCGATCGGTGAGTGGCCCTACCTGCTCACCCTGGCCGGGCACGGCTTCTACTGGTTCCAGCTCCGGCAGCCCCCGCGCCTGAGCGGGACCAGGCGGTCGAAGTAACGATCCGCCGCGCCTCGCCGCACGCACCACGTCAGCACCACCAGACCCTCCGGGGGCGCCAGTTGAACCCCAGCGCCCCCGGAGTTCTCTGCACCACCGCGTACGGAGAACAGCCCAACGGCCACCCACACGAAGGCGTGACACCCGAGCCAAACTCGCGTGCCGCGACCGCCGCGCCGCCGAAATCCGGAAGACTGACGGACCCGGCCACGACCCGTCGGGCAGTCCGCGTGCTTCCGGGGAAAGGGAGTCATGTCCGAAACCTCCCGCTCTCAAGCCCATGTGCAGCACGACGCCCCGGCCGGCTCCACCGCGCCGACCGGCGCGCGGGGCTCCGGGGCCCGGAGAACCACCCTGGGGGTCAGCGAGCTCGTCCAGGCAGCACTGCCGCTGATCGCCGCGTGGCTGCCCACCCAGCGCTGGTACGCCGGGAAGGGACGGCCCATCACCGGCCTCACGCCGGTGGTCGGCACCCCGCTGCAGGTCGGCGACCCGGCCCTGCTGCACCTGCTGCTACGGGTCGAGCACGCCACCACGGCCGGCGCCCCGCACGGCGACATCTACCAGCTGCTGCTCGGCATCCGCTCCCAGGGGCTCGGGGACATCGGGCCCGGCGCGGTGCTCGGCCGACTCAGCCAGGGCCCGTACGACGGCGCGACCCTCTACGACGCGGTACACGACGCCGAACTCACCGGGCGCCTGCTGGAGCACCTCGCCACCGGTGACCGCTTCGGCTCGCTGTCCTTCCGCCGCACCCCCGGCTCCGGTCTGCCCGCCAACCTCCCCGGCCGCGCCTCCACCGCCGAGCAGTCCAACAGCTCGGTCATCTTCGGCACCTCGTACATCCTCAAGCTGTTCCGCCGCATCCACCCCGGCACCAACCCCGACCTCGAACTCTCGCTCGCCCTCTCCCGGGCCGGCTCCACCCGCATCCCCCGGGTCGCCGCCTGGTTCGAGAGCCGGATGGAACGCGCCGAACCCGCCACCCTCGGCCTGCTCCAGCGCTACCTGCCGGACGCCGAGGACGGCTGGGAACTCGCCCTCGACCAGGTCGGCCGGCTCAAGGGCGACCGCTCCCCCGGCAACTTCGCCATCGAGGCGCACCGGCTCGGCCGGGCCACCGCCGAGGTGCACCGGGTACTGGCCCGCTCGATGCCGGTCGCCCGGCTCGACCGCGCCCAGACCGGTCGGCTGGCCACCACGATGGCCGACCGGCTGGACAGCGCCGTCGCCGCCGTCCCCGGACTACTGCGCTTCCGGTCCGCGCTGCGCGCCGCCTTCCAACAGCTCGCCGACGCCCACCCGGACGGCCTGCCGGTCCAGCGCATCCACGGCGACCTGCACCTCGGGCAGGCGATGCGGACCCCGCACGGCTGGGTGCTGCTGGACTTCGAGGGCGAGCCGGCCAAGTCGGTCAACGAGCGCCGCGAACCGCAGCCCGCCCTGCGCGACGTCGCCGCGATGCTCCGGTCCTTCGACTACGCGGCCGCCCACCTGCTGGCCGGCGGCCCGGTCGACCCGGAACTGGCCCATCTCGCCGCCGCCTGGGCTCAGCGCAACCGCACCGCCTTCTGCGCCGGCTACACCGCCGGGGGCGGCGCCGACCCGGCCGCCTCGCCGGAGCTGATGCGGGCGCTGGAGATCGACAAGGCGGTGTACGAGGTGGTGTACGAGGCCCGGCACCGGCCGAGCTGGCTGCCGATCCCGCTGGCCGCGATCAACCGGCTCGCCCTGTCCGTCTGACCCCGCGTTCCCCGTCCCGCCCGCCCGCCCGCCCGCCACGAGTTCGCCCACCCCCCGCCGCAGGAGGACCACGCCGTGACGCCGCTCGACCCGACCGGCCGCCCCAACCGCACAGTTCCGGCCACCTTCCTGGCCGGCGCCTCCGACCTGCCCCGAGCCGAAGGGCGCGCCGACGCCGAAAGGGAGAAGCGAGGGAGCGACGCAGGAGCGACGGAGCGCCGACCGTCGGCGCCGGATCAAGAGCGCCCGGAGGCGAGCGGGCGAATCACAGTCCTGCGCCTGCCCGAGGCGCCGCTGCCGCCGTCCGAGGTGGACCGGTTGGTGAGCGGGCACCACCACGACCCGCACGCGCTGCTCGGCGCGCACCCGGTGCACGGCGGCACGGCGATCCGGGTGCTGCGCCCGTTCGCCGAGCGGGTGGTCGTCGAGACCCCCCAGGGCCCGGCCGAACTCACCCACCAGCAGGGCGGCTTGTTCACCGGCCTGGTGGCCGGCCGCGAACTGCCCGACTACTCCCTGCTGGTGACCTACCCGGACGGCGAGCCGCTGCGCCAGCAGGACGGCTACCGCACCCCGCCCACGCTCGGCGACCTGGACCTGCACCTGATCTCCGAGGGCCGGCACGAGCAGCTGTGGCGGGCGCTCGGCTCGCACGTGCGCACCGTCGACGGCGTGGCCGGCACCGCGTTCGCGGTCTGGGCGCCGAACGCCTCCGGGGTGCGGCTGATCGGCGAGTTCAACCACTGGGACGGCACCGGGCACCCGATGCGCTCGCTCGGCTCGTCCGGCATCTGGGAGCTGTTCGTCCCGGGCCTGGCCGAGGGCACCACGTACAAGTACGAGGTGCACACCCGGCAGGGCTGGGTGCTCGACAAGGCCGACCCGCTGGCCCGGGCCGCCCAGTGCCCGCCCGGCACCGCCTCGGTGGTCACCTCCTCCGCCTACGTGTGGCAGGACGACGAGTGGATGGCCCGCCGGGCCCGCACCACGCACCACCGGGCGCCGATGTCGGTGTACGAGCTGCACCTGGCCTCCTGGCGCCCGGACCTCACCGACTACCGCGCCATCGCCGAGGAACTCCCCCGCTACCTCCAGGAGTTGAACTTCACCCACGTGGAGTTGATGCCGGTGATGGAGCACCCCTTCGGCGGCTCCTGGGGGTACCAGGTGTCCGGCTACTACGCCCCCACCGCCCGGCTCGGCGGGCCGGACGACTTCCGGTACCTGGTGGACGCCCTGCACCGGCACGGCATCGGCGTGATCGTCGACTGGGTGCCCGCGCACTTCCCCAAGGACGACTTCGCGCTCGCCCGCTTCGACGGCGAGCCGCTGTACGAGCCCGCCGACCCGCTGCGCGCCGAGCACCCCGACTGGGGGACGCTGGAGTTCGACTACGGCCGCAAGGAGGTGCGCAACTTCCTGGTCGCCAACGCGGTCTACTGGTGCGAGGAGTTCCACATCGACGGCCTGCGGGTGGACGCCGTCGCCTCGATGCTCTACCTCGACTACTCCCGCGAGGGCGGCGCCTGGACGCCCAACCAGTACGGCGGCCGGGAGAACCTGGACGCTGCCTCCTTCCTGCAGGAGATGAACGCCACCGTCTACCGGCGCTGCCCCGGCGTGATCACCATCGCCGAGGAGTCCACCGCCTGGGACGGGGTCACCCGCCCCACCGACGCCGGCGGCCTCGGCTTCGGGCTGAAGTGGAACATGGGCTGGATGCACGACTCCCTGGTCTACATGTCCAAGGAACCGGTGCACCGCAAGTACCACCACAACGAGATCACCTTCTCGATGGTGTACGCCTACTCGGAGAACTACATCCTGCCGATCTCGCACGACGAGGTCGTCCACGGCAAGCAGTCCCTGGTCTCCAAGATGCCCGGCGACTGGTGGCAGCAGCGCGCCAACCACCGCGCCTACCTGGGCTTCATGTGGTCCCACCCGGGCAAGCAACTGCTGTACATGGGGCAGGAGTTCGCCCAAGGCGCGGAATGGGACCACGAGCAGGGCCCGCAGTGGTGGGTGCTCGACGAACAGTGGCCGGCCCACCGGGACCACCTCGGGGTGCGCCGCCTGGTCCGCGACCTCAACCGGCACTACCTCGACACCCCGGCCCTGTGGGAGCTGGACACCACCCCGGACGGCTTCCGCTGGCTCGACGGCGGCGCCGCCGACGACAACCTGCTCTCCTACGTCCGCTACGCGGCCGACGGCACCCCGCTCGTCGCGGTCTGCAACTTCTCCCCGGTCGTCCGGCACGCCCGCCGGGTCGGCCTGCCCCGCCTCGCCGGCCGCGACCAGCTGTGGGAGGAAGTGCTGAACACCGACGCCGAGGAGTACGGCGGCGGCGGCATCGGCAACTCCCACCCGGTCAAGGCCGACCCCGTGGAGTGGGACGGCCAGCCCCGCTCCGCCGAACTGATCCTCCCCCCGCTCGCCACCCTCTGGCTCCGCCCGGCCTGAGCACCTAGGCTCCCCGCCTGAGAGTGATCGTCAGCAGGCGGGGGGCTTGCACATGTGGCTGTGGACGGTGCTGGGGTGGATCTACCTCTTGGTGCCCTTCGCCTGTTGGGCGGCGGTGGTCCGCACCCGGGCGGTCGGGGCGGCGGTCTTCGCCGTCCTGGCCGGCCTGGCCACCGCCATCGTGGGCCTGGAGTACGAGTGGTTCTTCATCCGGCCCATGGCCGAGCTGGAGGCCGGGTACCCGTTCGTGGCGAGCCTGGCGATCCTGGCGGGCGTGCTGGGCGAGAAGCGGCTGCGCGACCCCCGGCCGAAGGGGCGCATCGACCCCGAGACCGGAGCGGCCGTCGTGGTCTGCGCTCACGCCGTCGCCGGAGCGGCCATCGCCCTCCTCTACCAGCTCGCCGTCTACGAGCCCTTCATCCCGAGCCTCGCCGAGGTGCCGCTGCCACCCGGGGTGACCATCGAGCACGCCGACGAGGGCTACTGCGGCACGAACTTCTGCTCCCGGACCCTCACGATCGGCAGCAGCACCGGCCTGTCGCCCGCCGAGGTGCAGGCCCGGCTGCAGGCCGCGCTCGCCGCCGACGGCTGGACCCCCGGCCGCGACACCTTCCTGCAACGGCCGCACGGCTGGCTGGTGGACCGACGCGTGTCGGAGCTGCACTTCAGCGGGATGACGGTGGAGCTGTCCGGCTCGGAGCTCGCCATGGTCCGGCCCTGACCTCCGACTCCTCCCACGGTGACCTTCGGCCGCTTGCCACCGCTCAGCGCCTCTGCTCGCCGACGTCCGTTCGGGGTGCGAAGGTATGGTCGAGATGACCACCCACCGAGACGACGGGACGGAGACATCCGCGTGGCGCGCAGCGTGTACGTGACCGGGATCGACCGGGGGGACGGCCGGCAGGCGGTCGAACTCGGGGTCATGGAACTGCTCACCCGCCAGGTGGACCGGGTCGGGGTCTTCCGCCCGCTGGTGCACGCCGCCGCGCCCGGGCAGCCGGGCACGGACCACGTGGTCGAGCTGCTGCGCGGCCGCTACCGGATCGACCAGCCCGGCGCCGAGCTGTACGGCCTCACCTACGAGGAGGCCGCCGCGCTGCAGGCCGCCCAGGGACAGGACGAACTGGTCTCCGTCCTGGTCGACCGGTTCCGCGCGATGGAGCGGCGCTGCCAGGCGGTGCTGGTCCTCGGCACCGACTTCGCCGACACCAACATCCCGGACGAGCTGGCCTTCAACGCCCGCCTCGCCAACGAGTTCGGCGCCGCCGTGCTGCCGGTGGTCGGCGGGCACGCCGAGGACCCGGAGGCCGTGATCGCCGAGGTGCGCAACGCGCACCGGGCGTACACCGACCTCGGCTGCGAGACCCTGGCGATGATCGCCAACCGGGTCGCCCCCGGCGGCAAGCAGCGGATCCAGCGCACGCTCACCGAGAAGCTGCCGATCCCCGCCTACGTCATCCCGGAGGAGCCGGCGCTGGCCGCGCCGACCGTCGCCCAGCTGGTCGAGGCGACCGGCGCCGAGGTGCTGCTCGGGGACGCGGCCGGCCTGGCCCGGGACGTGCGCGGCTACGTCTTCGGCGGCGCGATGCTGCCGACCTTCCTGGACGCGCTGACCGAGGGCGCGCTGGTCGTCACCCCAGGGGACCGTGCCGACCTGGTGATCGGCTCGCTGGCCGCGCACGCCGCCGGCGCCCCGCCGATCGCCGGCGTGCTGCTGACGCTCGGCCAGCACCCCGGCCCGAACGTGCTGGCGTTGGCCGCCCGGCTCGCCCCGGGCACCCCGGTCGCGGTCGTCCCCGAGGGCAGCTGGCCGACCGCCGCCACCCTGACCCACCTGGAGGGCAAGCTCACCTCGGCCAGCCCCCGGAAGGCCGAGATCGCCCTCGGCCTGTTCGAACTGCACGTCGACACGGCCGAGTTGACCAATCGGATCGAGGTCGGCCGGTCCGAGCGGGTCACCCCGATGATGTTCGAGCACGCGCTGCTGGAGCGCGCCCGGGCCGGCCGCCGGCACGTCGTGCTGCCCGAGGGCACCGAGGAGCGGGTGCTCCGCGCGGCCGAGATCCTGCTGCGCCGCAACATCTGCGACCTCACCGTGCTCGGCGAGCCGGACGCGGTGCGCCGCAAGGCCGCGGGGCTCGGCATCGAGCTGCCGGAGGCGGGGCCACCTCCCGGCCGCCGGGCCGGGGGAGAGCCGGGCGCCGACCGCGCGCAGCTCCGGATCGTCGACCCGGCCACCAGCCCGCTGCGCCGCCAGTTCGCCGAGCTCTACGCGAAGCTGCGGGCCCACAAGGGCATGACGGTCGAGCTGGCCCTCGACGTGGTCACCGACGTGTCCTACTTCGGCACCCTGATGGTCCAGGAGGGCATCGCGGACGGCATGGTGTCCGGCGCGGTGCACTCCACGGCGGCCACCATCCGGCCCGCCTTCGAGGTGATCAAGACCTCGCCGGGCGCCTCGATCGTCTCCTCCGTCTTCTTCATGTGCCTGGCCGACAAGGTGCTGGTGTACGGCGACTGCGCGGTCAACCCCGACCCGGACGCCCAGCAGCTGGCCGACATCGCCATCCAGGCCGCCACCACCGCCGCCCAGTTCGGGGTGGAGCCACGGGTCGCGATGCTCTCGTACTCCACCGGCACCTCCGGCTCCGGCGCGGACGTCGACAAGGTGCGCAAGGCCACCGAGCTCGTCCGCGAGCTGCGGCCGGACATCCTGGTGGAGGGCCCGATCCAGTACGACGCGGCGGTGGACGAGCACGTCGCGGCCACCAAGCTGCCGGGCTCGCCGGTGGCCGGGCGAGCGACCGTGCTGATCTTCCCGGACCTCAACACCGGCAACAACACCTACAAGGCCGTCCAGCGCTCGGCCGGCGCGGTCGCGGTCGGCCCGGTGCTGCAGGGGCTGCGCAAGCCCGTCAACGACCTCTCGCGCGGCGCGCTGGTCGAGGACATCGTCAACACCGTCGCGATCACCGCCATCCAGTCCCAGGACCACAAGGAGCCCGGCGCATGAGTGAAGGCACCCGCGTTCTGGTTCTGAACGCCGGATCCTCGTCGGTGAAGTACCAGCTGATCGACATGCTGGACGGAGCCCGGCTGGCCGCCGGGCTGGTCGAGCGGATCGGCGAGGGCGCCGGCCGCCTGGTGCACACCCCGCGCGGGGGTGAGCCGCGCGAGGCCGCGCAGGTCTTCCCCGACCACGCCGCCGCGCTGAAGGCCGTCGCCGAGGAACTGGCCGCCGACGGCCTCGGGCTGGACTCCCCCGAACTGGCCGCGATCGGCCACCGGGTGGTGCACGGCGGCCTGCGGTTCACCGAGCCGACCGTGATCACCGACGAGGTGCTCAAGGAGATCCGCCGGCTGATCCCGGTCGCGCCGCTGCACAACCCGGCCAACATCACCGGCATCGAGGTGGCCCGGGCACTGCGCCCCGACCTGCCGCAGGTGGCCGTGTTCGACACCGCCTTCCACGCCTCGATGCCCGAGTTCGCGGCCCGGTACGCGATCGACAAGGACGTCGCCGACCAGCACCGGGTGCGCCGCTACGGCTTCCACGGCACCTCGCACCAGTACGTCTCGCGGGCCACCGCCCGGCTGCTCGGCAAGGATCCGGCCGAGGTCAACGTGATCGTGCTGCACCTGGGCAACGGGGCCTCCGCCTCGGCGGTCGGCGGCGGCCGCTGCGTGGACACCTCGATGGGCCTCACCCCGCTGGAGGGCCTGGTCATGGGTACCCGCTCGGGCGACATCGACGCCGGCGTGGTGTTCCACCTGCACCGGGTCGGCGGACTGTCGATCGACGGGATCGACGACCTGCTCAACCGCCGCAGCGGCCTGCGCGGCCTGTGCGGCGAGAACGACATGCGCGAGATCATGCGCCGCGCCGACGAGGGCGACGCGGACGCGAAGCTCGCCTTCGACACCTACATCCACCGGCTGCGCAAGTACATCGGCGGCTACTACGCGGTGCTCGGCCGGGTGGACGCGATCGCGTTCACCGCGGGCGTCGGGGAGAACGCGGCGCCGGTGCGCGCGGCGGCCACCGCGGGGCTGGACGAACTGGGCATCGCCGTGGACCCGGAGCTGAACTCGGTGCGCTCCCGCGAGGCCCGGATCATCTCGCCCGCGTACGCCCGGGTGACGGTCGCCGTGGTGCCCACCGACGAGGAGCTGGAGATCGCCCGGCAGGCCTTCGCGCTGGTGTACCGGGAACACCGACAGTCCGAGGAATGACACGAAATCGTCTCACTCCTCGAAACGATTCGCTGGCGATTCCTCCCGGTCCGCACCGAATGCACGCATAACACGAACGGATAGACTGATCGATATGCGCCGAGCGAAAATTGTCTGCACCCTGGGTCCGGCGACGGACTCCTACGAACAGCTGAAGGCCATCGTCGAAGCGGGCATGAACGTCGCCCGACTGAACATGAGCCACGGCAACCACGCGGACCACGAGGAGCGGTACCGCAAGGTCCGCCAGGTCTCGGAGGACACCGGCAAGGCCATCGGCGTCCTTGCCGACCTCCAGGGTCCGAAGATCCGTCTGGCGACCTTCGCCAACGGCCCGGTGACCGTCGACAACGGCGACGAGTTCACCATCACCACCGAGGACGTCCCCGGTGACCAGTACATCTGCGGCACCACCTACAAGGGCCTGCCCGGCGACGTGAAGCCCGGCGACCCGATCCTGATCAACGACGGCGTCATCGCCCTGGAGGTCGTCAGCGTCGACGGCCCGCGGGTGAAGACCGTGGTGGTCGAGGGCGGCGTGCTCTCGAACAACAAGGGCATCAACCTGCCCGGCGCGGCCGTGAACGTGCCCGCCCTGTCCGAGAAGGACAAGGACGACCTGCGCTTCGCGCTCCGCCTGGGCGTCGACATGGTCGCGCTGTCCTTCGTCCGCAACGCGGACGACATCAAGGACGTCCACGAGGTCATGGACGAGGTCGGCATCCGGGTGCCGGTCATCGCCAAGATCGAGAAGCCGCAGGCCGTCGAGGCCATGGAGGAGATCGTCCTCGCCTTCGACGCCATCATGGTCGCCCGCGGCGACCTCGCCGTGGAGTACCCGCTGGAGCGGGTGCCGCTGGTCCAGAAGCAGCTGGTCACGCTGGCCCGCCGCAACGCCAAGCCGGTCATCGTCGCCACCCAGATGATGGAGTCGATGATCCACGCCTCGCGCCCGACCCGCGCCGAGGTCTCCGACGTCGCCAACGCCATCCTGGACGGCACCGACGCGGTCATGCTCTCCGCCGAGTCCAGCGTCGGCAAGTACCCGGTCGAGACCGTCCGCACCATGAGCCGGATCTGCGAGAAGGCCGAGGAGGAGCTGGTCTCCCAGGGCCTGCAGCCGCTCAACCCTGGCCGCAAGCCGCGCACCCAGGGCGGCTCGGTCGCCCGCGCCGCGTGCGAGCTGGGCGACTTCCTCGACGGCAAGGCCCTGGTCGCGTTCACCAAGTCCGGCGACACCGCGCGCCGGCTGTCCCGCTACCGCTCGCCGATCCCGGTGATCGCGTTCACCCCCGACTCCGCGACCCGCAACCAGCTCTCGCTGAGCTGGGGCGTCGAGGCGTACGTGACCGAGCAGGTCGCCACCACCGACGCCATGGTCGCCCAGGTCGACCGTGAGCTGCTGCGGCTGGGCCGGCTCGCCGAGGGCGAGACCGTGATCGTCACCGCCGGTGTCCCGGTCGGCATCCCGGGCACCACCAACATGGTGCAGGTGCACCACCTGGGCAGCCGGGGCGAGTGAGCGTCGGGCCGTAGGCCGCAAGAACGCCCGTGGGGCGGTCCTCCTGTGCGGAGGGCCGCCCCACGGGCGTTACGGCGTCGGCTACTTGTCGCTGTAGGGCGCGTCGTCGTTGAACAAGTGCATCCCCGGGATGTGCAGGGTGCCGCCGAACTGGCCGGCCTGCTTGGCGGTGACGCCGGTCAGCTCCAGGTCCAGCGGGATCGGGATGGCGCCGATCAGGTCGTACAGCCAGCGCGGCAGGGTGTCCGGGGTGAGGGTGATCTCGCCCAGGTCGATCGGGATCGGCAGGCCGAGCAGCTTGGAGAGGTGGCCGGACAGCCGCTCCACGTACATGGTGACCGGGCCGTTGCGCATGGTCGAGGTGGACCCCTTGGCGCCCTGGACGTGGAAGGTCACGCCGTTGCTTTCCAGGGTCGACATGTCGAGATCGTCGATGTCCACGCTGTCGACGACGAACTTCAGCACCCGCTTGGTCCTCGTCGGGGTCTTCACGTCGTAGACGCCGTGGAAGACCGCGCCGTGCAGGGCGAGCCGGCTGGTCTGCAGCGTCCAGTTCTGCTCCGGGACGACCTGCCCCGCGGCGGCCGCGCCGGCGGTCAGACTCCTGGCGTCCACAGCGCAGTTGGGGTTGGCGGTGGGCGAGGCGGACGGGGTGCCGGTGGCGCCCGCGGTCGGCGAGGCGGTACCGGAGGCGCCCGCTGAGGGCGACGCGCCCGTGGAGGGCGTCGCCTTGGGGCTCGCCTTCCCGCTCGGCGTCGCGGCCGGCGAGGGCGCGCCGCCCGAGAGCTGGGCTGCCGGCGACGCGGCGCCCTGGGCCTGCGGCTGGACGGGCGCGGGCTGGGCCGGGGTGCCGTCGCGCGGGGCCGGAGTGGTGGCCGGCGCCGGGGTGGTGGCCGGGGCCGGGGTGGGGCCGGGCTTGGGGGCCTGGGTCGGACTCGGGCTCGGCGAGGCGCTCGGGTTCAGCAGGTGGTTGATGCCGCCGACGATGTCGTCGATCAGCCCGGCCTGGGTCGCCAGGCCCGGACCGCTTCCGGCGCCCTGCTGGACCGTGCTCGGCGCGACCGCGTCTGTGGTGGCGGCCGCGGCCTGCGGCTGCGCGGCCGCGCGGGCGGCGGGCGGCTGGGTGGCGGGCGTCGCGGCGGACGGCGGCTTGACCGGCGAGGTGGGCTGCGGGGTGGGCGCGGCGGTCGGAGCGTGAGTCGGGGCCTGGGTCGGGGCCTGGGTCGGCACCGAGCTCGGCCCGGTCGAGGGACCGGAGGTGGGCGCCCCCGGTGCCGTGGTCGGCGCGGTGGTCGGGCCCGGCGGCGGCTCGGGCAACTCGGTCTTGGGGACGGGCGTCTCGACCGGCGCGACGTCCGGCACGGCGACCGGCGCGTTGCCGCACGGCTTGCCCGCCGCGGACTCGGCCAGCGCCGGGTTGGGCGTGTAGGCGGCGGCCATCAGCAGCGCGGTCGGCACCGCGGCCATCGCCAGCGCGCGGCCTCTCAGCCGGACCCGTACGGGCGTGCGCGGGGCCGCGTGCCGGCCTGAGCGTTGCGCCGGGACGGCCGTACCGTCGGCTTGCTCGGCCGGGCCGGTCACCGCGCCCCCTCCGGATCGGCGGCGCCGGTCTGCTTCGGGACGGTGGGCTTGGCGGTCGGCTCGGCGGCCTCGGCGGCCGGCTCCTGCGGCGCGCCCTGGGCGGGCAGTTGGGCGGTGGGCGCCTCGGCGGCGGTCTCCGCCACGGTCTCGGCGGGCGCCGCTGCGGGCGCCTCGACGGCCTGCTCGACGGCCTGCTCGGTGGCGACACTCTCCGCCACCGCGTTACCCGCCGTAGCCACGTCGGCGCCCTTGGCCCGGCGGCGTCCGCCCCTGGCCGCCGAATCGGCCTTCGGCTCCGGCATCGGCGCCCAGGAGACCATCAGCCCGCCGCCGATCAGGCCCGGCAGCAGCGACAGCCCGAAGCCCGCCAGGTTGGACACCGGGATCGAGACCAGGGTCAGCAGGATGGTGGCGATGCCGCTGAAGACCCGCACGGCGGGCTGGAACCAGGCGGTCAGACCGAGGATGATCATCAGGACGCCGATGATCAGCGATCCGGCGCCGGCCGTGGTGGACATCGCGATGGTCAGGCCACCGAACGTCAGGTGCGCGTACGGGAAGTAGAGGATCGGGACGCCGGCGATCATGGCCAGCAGGCCGCCCCAGAAGGGCCTGGTGCGGCGGAAATCACGGAAGTGCCGCCAGAGCCACCCGATCGGGTTCTGGTGGCCGGTCCGGGGTTCGACCGTTGCGCTGGACATGGTGCAGCTCCTCGATGTCGCTACGAGGGACGAACAATTGGGGGTGGGCCGGGGGACGGCGGTGATCCGCCGCCCCCGGCTCCGGGTGGACCCGTCGATCGGGCACTGCGCCCGGCACGCCGTCAGGCGCGCCGGGCGGCCGTGCCGTCAGGCGAGGCTCAGAAGCACTCGTTGCCCGCGCCGTCGCCGCTCTTCAGCGCGAGGTTCAGGCCGTTCAGCTTGAACGTTCCGGCCGAGGTGGCCCGGGCGACCTGCTGAACGCCGCTCAGGTCGGCCTTCTTGGCGGCCTGGGCGAAACCGACCGCACCGGTCGGCAGGCCGGCGCCGCCGCCCGCCTTGGTGACGCCCGGGTGCGGGGTCCAGCCCTGGGTGGCCGAGCCGGAGAGGGTGGAGGCGTCCTGGCCGATGTTGATGTCGGTGAAGGTCGCGTCCGCCTTCAGCTGCTCCAGGTCGATCAGCAGGTTGTCGGCCTGAACCGGCTTGCCCGCCTCGGTGCCGGCGTGCAGCTGCAGGGTGATCTTGCCCAGGCCGAACGCGGACAGGTCGGTCACCACCGACTGGCACAGGTTGGTGATGTCGGCGTGGTCGAAGGCCGAGACCGCGACCGGGTGCGGCTTGCCGTTCGCCTCGATGTCGACCGAGCCGAACTGGGCGAAGTTGGTGCCGTGCAGCTGGTCGGTGCTGACCTTGAACTGCTGGCCGGAAATGCTGAACGAGGCGGCGAGCGCGCTGTTGGCGATCGAGACGCCGACCATCGCGGTGGCCGCGACGCTCGGCACCATCACCAGGGCGAAGCGCTTCCAGCGGGTCTTGCCGTAGGTCTTGGACATGCGAGTCCTCCTTCTAGGACGTACATCTCCGGCTCCCCGGCGGCGCGTCCCGCGCCGGTGGGGGCCTGGGATGGGAGAGAGCTACGTCCTCGGTAGCGGAGAGCGCCTCGGGCGTCGGCGGACGCGGGAGTGGCCCGCGTACAGCGGCCCTCCCGGCCAAGCGCCGGCCGACCTTGTGGGGCGGCGGGCAGGACCGACGACATCGGCGATCACCCCCGAGCGACAACCAGCGACCGCGCAGGGCCGCGCGGCCGGTCGAAGGACAGGAACCGCCGTGGGACCGCGGATACCCCCCTGCCCTCCCTACCGCCGACCGGGGTCGGCGGATCGCCCGGTGGGGATCCCGCGCTCCGCGTCACCGACGGACTGTCGGAGGGTGTGGAGTCTGGGACCGGGCGACGCCGATGCTGCTTGAATCCCGGGCGAAGCACAAGGGGTGCCTTACTGACGGGTAATGCAACATTGAGTGGCGTCGATCATGAACTGAGCCCGATTTGCACCGTGTGTGACGCCTTGAAGGAAACGTGACGGCGAAATTTGCCGGAAACACTAACGAAACACCCGTGGGTGGTCACGTACGGTGACCACCCACGGGTGAAATCAAGATTTGGTAAACCTCTGTCCGGTTGACCGGATTGTCGGCAAATCACCTGGCGACACCGCAGGTCATCCACCGTGCCAGCCGGCGGCCGAAACCGCGCCCGAACCGGGCCGGCATCAGGCCCGAACCAGACCCGAACCGGACGCGCGCCGCGCCCGAACCGGGCTCAGAACAGCACGCGCGCCAGCGCCGTACGAGCCGCGGTGACCCGCGGGTCGTCCGACCCGATCACCTCGAACAGCTCCAGCAGGCGCAGCCGGGCGGTGTCCCGGTCCTCGCCGGCCGTCCGCCCGACGGTGTCCACCAGACGCCCGAAGGCGTCCTCGACGTGGCCGCCGACCAGGTCCAGGTCGGCCGCCTGGAGCTGGATCCCGACGTTCTTCGGGTCGGCGGCGGCCGCCGCCCGGACGGCCTGCAGGTCCAGGCCCTCGATCCGCTGCAGCAGCTCGGCCTGGGCCAGGCCCAGCTTGGCCTCGGTGTTGCCCGGCTCCTCGGTCAGCACGTTCTTGTACGCCTGGATGGCGCCGCCCAGGTCACCGGCGTCCAGCGCGTCGTGCGCGGCGGCCAGCGCCGGGTCCTCGGGGCGCTGCGGGGCGGCGGCCGGGGCCTCGCCCGGGGCGGCCGCGCCGCCGGCCACGCCGAAGCGCTGCTCGGCGACCAGGATCAGCTGGTCCAGCACCTTGCGGATGTTGGCGGCGCTCTCCGCGCCCTGGAACAGCGGCACCAGCTGGCCGGCCACCACGGCCATCACGGCCGGGATGCCCTGGATGCCGAACTGCTGGGCGAGCAGCTGGTTGGAGTCCACGTCGATCTTGGCGAGCACGAAGCGGCCGGCGTACTCCTCGGCCAGGTCCTCCAGGACCGGGCTGAGCTGCTTGCAGGGGCCGCACCACTCGGCCCAGAAGTCGATGACGACCGGCACCTCGGTGGAGCGCTGGACGACCTCGGTCTCGAAGGTGTCCTCGGTGACGTCGATGACGAGCGGGTGCGCGGGCTGGGCGGGGGCGACACCGGCCGCTTCGGCGGCGGCCGTCTGGCGGGCCCGCTCGGCCCGGGCCTGCTCGGCCTTCTGGGCGGCCTCGCCGGCCGCCTTCACTGCGGCGAGGTCGACCGCGCCGCGCAGGGCGGAGCTGTTGGGACGCGAATTCCGTGGCTGCATGGCACTATCCTCCCCCGTCCGCACTGCTCGCGGGCACCATCCTCGGGAAAGTCGCTCCGCGCGGGCCGCGCGGCGCGGGTTCCCGGGCGTCGTACCCGTCCCCCGGTAGCCTGGACCGTTCGGCGCGGATCCCCACCCGCGCCCGCGCCGCTCCCGTCCCACGGTTGCGGCGCCTGGTTGTCACTGGCTTTCCTGCTCTTTCGCTACGAGTCGTAGCGTAACTGGATCCGGTGCCCCGGCCGCAAGCCCCACCGGCGGTTCGGGGACGTGAGCTGCCCCACTTTCCCGGGTGGCCCGGCTGCCCGAATCGGCCAACAGTCGCTACCGTTACCAGCCCCGCCCAAGTTACTTACCAGTAAAGCGCAAGGAGGCCCGGTGCCGGCCCCCCAGCCCCACCCGAGCCCGGAGAGCACGGTCCCCCCGTGCACGGCCCCGGCGAGCCCGGCCCCCGAGGCCGCCGGCGCCGCCCGCGCCAAGGGCCGCCCGCGCAGTGCCGCCGCCGACCGCGCGATCCTCGACGCCACCCGCGAGGCCCTCGCCGAACTCGGCTGGGGCGGAATGACCATGGGCCACGTGGCGAGCCGGGCCGGAGTCGCCAAGACCACCCTCTACCGCCGCTGGCCGTCCAAGAACGAGCTCGTGGTCGACGCCGTCGCCACCCTCTTCGACGACCTGGTGATGCCCGACCTCGGCAGCCTGCGGGCCGACATCGAGGCCGTGGTGGCCCAGTTCGCCGACCTGCTGGCCCGCCCCGAGACCCAGGCCTCACTGCTCGCGCTGTTCGCCGAGGGCATCCGCGACCGGCAGCTGCACCGCCGGATCCGCGAGGCCATCGTGGACCCGCAGAAGCGGCTGGTCCGCCAGGGCCGGGCGGCTGCACAGGCGCGCGGCGAACTCGAGGCGGACACCGACGCCGAGTCCGCCCGCGAGGAGGTCGACATCATCTTCGACACCATCGCGGGCACCGTCGAACACCGCGTCCTGGTCAGCGGCGAGCCGATCACCCCCGACTGGACCCGCCGCTTCACCGACCTGCTGCTGGGACCGCTCACCACCTGCTGAGGACACGACGCAGCCGCCCGTACGGACGACTCCGTACGGGCGGCTGCGGCTCGTCCGCTCGCCCCCTCGCCCACTCACCTCCGGGCGCCCGGGGCGCTCGGGGGCTCGGGGCGCTCCAGCGTGCTCGGGGCGCTCGGGGCGGTGAGCGCGGTCAGAACGTCGCGTTCTCCTGGTACGTCCCCCACTCCGACCGCAGCGCGTTGCAGATCTCGCCCAGCGTCGCCTCGGCGCGCACCGCGTCCAGCATCGGCGGGATCATCGACTCGCCGGAGCGCGCCGCCGCCAGCATGGCGTCCAGCCCGGCCCGCACGGCCGCCTCGTCCCGGGCCGCCTTGCGCTCGCCCAGCACGCGCACCTGCTCGCGCTCGACCTCGTGGCTGACCCGCAGGATCTCCAGCTCCTTGGTGACGCTGCCCGGGTGGCAGTTGACGCCGACCACGCGCTTGTCGCCCTTCTCCACCGACTGCTGGTACTGGAAGGCCGCCTCGGCGATCTCGCCGGTGAACCAGCCCTCCTCGATGCCGCGCAGGATGCCGGAGGTGATCGGGCCGATCTCGTGGTCCTCGCGGCCCTTGTCCAGGATCCGCTGGAAGATCGCCTCGGCCTGCTGCTCGATCCGGTCGGTCAGCGCCTCGACGTACCAGGAACCGCCCAGCGGGTCGGCCACGTTGGCGACGCCGGTCTCCTCCATCAGCACCTGCTGGGTGCGCAGGGCGATCTCGGCGGCCTGCTCGGAGGGCAGCGCCAGGGTCTCGTCCAAGGCGTTGGTGTGCAGCGAGTTGGTGCCGCCGAGCACCGCGGCCAGCGCCTCGACGGCGGTGCGGACCACGTTGTTGTACGGCTGCTGCGCGGTGAGCGAGACGCCGGCGGTCTGGGTGTGGAACCGCAGCCACTGCGCCTTGTCGGTCTTCGCGCCGAAGCGGTCGCGCATCCAGCGGGCCCAGATCCGGCGCGCGGCGCGGAACTTGGCGATCTCCTCGAAGAAGTCCAGGTGCGCGTCGAAGAAGAAGGACAGGCCGGGCGCGAAGACGTCCACGTCCAGGCCCCGGGACAGGCCCAGCTCGACGTAGCCGAAGCCGTCCGCGAGGGTGTACGCCAGCTCCTGCGCGGCCGTCGCCCCGGCCTCGCGGATGTGGTACCCGGAGACGGACAGCGGCTTGTACGCGGGGATGCCCTCGGCGCAGTAGGCCATCAGGTCGCCGATCAGACGCAGGTGCGGCTCGGGGGCGAAGAGCCACTCCTTCTGCGCGATGTACTCCTTGAAGATGTCCGTCTGCAGGGTGCCGTTGAGCACCGCCGGGTCGACGCCCTGGCGCTCGGCGGCGACCAGGTACATGCAGAAGACCGGGACGGCCGGGCCGCTGATCGTCATCGAGGTGGTGACCTCGCCGAGCGGGATGCCCTTGAACAGCACCTCCATGTCGGCGGCCGAGTCGATGGCCACGCCGCAGTGACCGACCTCGCCGAGCGACTTGGGGTCGTCCGAGTCGTAGCCCATCAGGGTGGGCATGTCGAAGGCGACCGAGAGGCCGCCGCCGCCCGCGTCCAGGATCATCCGGTAGCGCTCGTTGGTCTGCTGCGCGTTGCCGAAGCCGGCGAACTGGCGGATGGTCCAGGTGCGGCCCCGGTAGCCGGTCGGGTGCAGGCCGCGGGTGTACGGGTACTCGCCCGGCCAGCCGATCCGCTCGAAGCCCTCGTAGGCCTGCCCGGCGGGCGGGCCGTAGACCGGCTCGACCTCGTCGCCGGAGAGCGTGGTGAAGTCCGCGTCCCGCCGGCGGGCCTTGTCGTACCGCTGCTGCCAGCGCTGCCGTCCGCGCTCGATCTCCTCGGCGTCCATGGCCCGAACTCCGCTCCGTACGGCCGCCACGGCGACGGGGCGGCACAGCTATTAGGACGTCCTACTAATTTACTCGGACGTCCTAGTACTTGTCGACGGATGACGGCCGCGAAAGACCGGGAAACCGCCCCGGTGGCCCACGAACGCCGAGGGCCTCGCGAACGGCCGAGGCCCACGGCCGCCGAGGGCCCGCCCCGCGAAACGCCGAGGGCCCCTCCCCCGCGGCGGGGGGAGGGGCCCTCGTGCGGGCTCCCGGTTCAGACGCCGGCCGGCTGGCGGGCGCCGGTGCCCGCCGCCAGCTTCGCGGCGGCCTCGCCGGCCACCTTGCGCTCGAAGACGAAGGAGAGGAACGGGATGCAGCCCGCCGCCAGGGTCAGCACCAGTCGGCCGAGCGGCCACTTCAGCTTCTGCCCGAGCAGGAAGGTCACCACGAAGTACCCGATGTACAGGTAGCCGTGCAGCATCGCGACGTAGGTGGTCACGTCCTCGGCCGTGCTGAAGCCGTACTTCGCGACCATGAAGCCGCAGAACACCAGCAGGGCCACACCGGTCGCAATGGCCAGGGCCCGGTACCAGCCCAGCAGGGGGGTCGCCTTCATACTCTTCCTCGCCTCGCTCGGCTTTTTCGGCCGGTACGCCCGGATCCGCGCACCGCTCCCACGAGGGTAGCCGCCCTCACGCCTGCTCCTTCGCAGCCCCCTCGTCCGGCTCGGAGAAGTCGCCGGCCGCGATCCGCAGCGGCTTGAGCAGCTCGAACACCTGGCGGCACTGCTCGGGGCCGTACTCCTCCAGCCCGAACTCCATCGCCATGAGCTCGCGGGTGGCCTCCTCGACCGCCTCGCGGCCGCGCTCGGTGATCGCGGCCAGCACGCCGCGGCCGTCCAGCGGGTTGGGGCGGCGGGCGACCAGGCCGGCCCGCTCCAGGCGGTCGACGGTGTTGGTCACGCTGGTCGGGTGGACCATGAGCCGCTCGCCGATCTTGGAGAGCGAGAGCTCGCCGGTCCGGCTGAAGGTCAGCAGCACCAACGCCTCGTAGCGGGCGAAGGTCAGCCCGTACGGCTTGAGCACCGCGTCCACCCGGGAGAGCAGGATCTGGTGGGCGCGCATGATCGAGGTGATCGCCGCCATCGAGGGGACTCCGCCCCAGCGGCGGGTCCACAGCTCGTCGGCGCGGGCGATCGGGTCGAAGTCGAGAGCGAGGGGCTTGGCCACCTCCTTACCGTACCGGCGGATGGGACGCGTGCTACCAGCCGTCCTGATGGTGGACAAGCGCAACACGTGGCGGGATCCCGCCAATCGGACTGCCAGGTCCATACCAGGACATTGCGCCAGTGTGAACTGGCGGCAACACGCGTGCGGCACACCGGGGTTGACCGCCGATCGCGTCAACCCCGGGCCGGCGGGCCTCGATTCGGACCGTAACCCGCCGAAAGGCGGGGTGATTCATCCCTTTCGTCCGTCCGTTCACAATCCTTCATCCTGGCGGGACTTGGCCAATTCATGAGCAAGACCTGTCATTTGATTTGCTCGATTGTCATGCTTTCCGCCAACCCCGTCCGGCAGCCACCACCCCCACCCACCGGTGGCCAGCCGCTCGACCGCTCGGGGTCCTGCACGTCAGTGCCCGTCCTGCCCCTCAGGTGCCGACCCCGGCCCCCGGGACGCGGCGCGACCGCGCCCACGCGCGGTTTCCCGGAAGGACTCGTCCGTGAAGCGAAAGCTCGCCGCAGTCGCCGTACTCTCCGCCACCGCCCTGCTCACCGGCGTTGTCCAGGCCGGTACCGCGGCCATCGCGGACCCGGCCCCGCACTCCCGGACCGCCGACCTGATCGCCCTGGCGAACAGCCAGGCCGGCAAGGTGGCGCACGCCCTGGCCCTGGGCGGCCAGGAGCAGCTCGTCGCCAAGGACGCCCTGGTGGACGCCGACGGCACCCGTCACTTCCGTTACGAGCGCACCTTCGCCGGACTCCCGGTCCTGGGCGGCGACCTCGTCGTGCACCAGAAGGCGGACGGCTCGACCACCTCCGTCGACAAGGCCACCGGCGCGACGATCGCCCCGCCGAGCCTCACCCCGCAGATCCCCGCCGACAAGGCCGCCGCCCAGGCGACCGGCGCCGTGCAGGCCACCGTCGGCATCACCGCCGACGCGGACGAGGCGCCGCTGACGGCGGTGCACCAGACCGGCAAGGCCGAGCTGGTGGTCTGGGCCACCGACGGCAACCCGCGCCTGGCGTACCGCACCACCGTCGAGGGCGAGCGCGCCGACGGCACCCCGAGCCGCCAGCTGCTGGTCACCGACGCGGCGAGCGGCCAGGTGCTCTCCACCCACGAGGAGGTGCAGACCGCCGCCGGCACCGGCAAGGGCGTCTTCGTCGGCACCGTCCCGCTGACCACCACCCAGAGCGGCACCAGCTTCCAGCTGAAGGACGCCTCGCGCGGCGGCCAGGCCACCTACACCCTGAAGGGCAGGACCTCCGGCTCCGGCACCCTGGTCGCCAACTCGACCGACAGCTTCGGCAACGGCCTGGCCTCCAACGCGGAGTCGGCCGCCGTGGACGCCCAGTTCGGCGCCGCGGCCACCTGGGACTTCTACAAGAACACCTTCGGCCGCAGCGGCATCAAGAACAACGGCGTCGGCGCCGCCAGCCGGGTCCACTACGGCAAGAACTACGTCAACGCGTTCTGGGACGACTCCTGCTTCTGCATGACCTACGGCGACGGCACCAGCAACACCCACCCGCTGACCGAGCTGGACGTGGCCGGCCACGAGATGAGCCACGGCGTCACCTCCGCCACCGCCGGCCTGAACTACTCGGGCGAGTCCGGCGGCCTCAACGAGGCCACCTCGGACATCTTCGGCACCATGGTCGAGTTCTACGCCAACCTGCCCGCCGACAAGCCGGACTACCTGATCGGCGAGCTGATCAACATCAACGGTGACGGCAAGCCGCTGCGCTACATGGACCAGCCGTCCAAGGACGGCGCCTCGGCCGACTACTGGTCGTCCTCGGTCGGCAACCTGGACGTCCACTACTCCTCCGGCGTGGCCAACCACTTCTTCTACCTGCTCGCCGAGGGCAGCGGCGCCAAGACCATCAACGGCGTCAACTACAACAGCCCGACCTACAACAACTCCACCCTCGCCGGCATCGGCCGGGACAAGGCCGCTCAGGTCTGGTACAAGGCGCTGACCACCTACATGACCTCCAGCACCGACTACGCGGCCGCCCGCACCGCCACCCTCAAGGCGGCGACCGACCTGTACGGCGCGAGCAGCGCCGAGTACAGCGCCGTCGCCGCGACCTGGACCGCGGTCAACGTCAACTGACGTACCGCGCAAGCGATCCGGACGCCCGGGGCCCGTCGGAGGACAGGCCCCGGGCGTCCGCCCGTTCCGGGCCAGGGCCGTTGAGCTGCCACGTCGGTCCGGTTGGCGGGGTTCCGCCAGGCAGGACGAACCGCCCATACCGGGCAACCGACGGCAGCCGAACCATCCGTACCGGGACTGGCGGTTCCTGGCCAATCCCCGGACGCGGCCTGTCCATCGCTGCCAGAAATTGTCATGCTTCTGACCAAGTCCCGTCCGACCTCCGCCACCCCCACCCATTCCGGCGGAGCGTCAGGAACCGCACGGGACCGGCACGTCCGCGCCCTACCGCCCCACGGTGCCAACCCCGGCGCCCCGGTACGCGGCGCACCCGCACGCACCCGCGGGTCTCGTGGAAGGAACCCCCGTACGTGAAGCGAAAGCTGACTGTCGGAGCCGTACTCTCCGCCACCGCCCTGCTGGCCGGCGTCGTCCAGATCGCCGCCGTCCCCGCCGCCCAGGCCGCCGCCCCCGCACCGGAGCAGCAGCAGTCCGCGCTGCTCGCGCTGGCCGCCGGCCAGAGCGCCCCGGTCGCCCAGGCCCTCGCCCTCGGCGGCCAGGAGAAGCTGGTCCCCAAGGACGTGGTGGTGGACCGGGACGGCACCCGCCACCTTCGGTACGAGCGGACCTACGCCGGCCTGCCGGTGATCGGCGGCGACCTGGTCGTCCACCAGAAGGCCGACGGATCGGTGGGCTCGGTCGACCGCGCCTTCGCCGGCCGGCTGTCCGTGCCCGACCTGACCCCGGGCCTCGCCGCGGGCCAGGCCGCCGAGCGGGCCACCGCCGCGGTGCGCGCGACGGTCGGCACCGCCGCCGACGAGGACGAGGCCGCGCTCACCCGGGTCGACGGCGCCGACGCGACCGAGCTGGTCGTCTGGGCCACCGACGGCGCCCCGCGCCTGGCCCACCGCACGACGGTCACGGGCGAGCGGGCGGACGGCACCCCGAGCCGCCAGGAGGTCGTCACCGACGCCGCCACCGGCCAGGTGCTCTCCAGCCAGGAGCACGTGCAGACCGCGACCGGCACCGGCAAGGGCGTCAACGTCGGCACCGTCACGCTGACCACCACCCAGAGCGGCTCGAACTACCAGCTCAAGGACGCCACCCGGGGCAACCAGTCCACCACCGACCTCAAGGGCGGCACCTCGGGCAGCGGCACGCTGTTCGCCAACACCACGAACTCCTGGGGCAACGGCTCGCCGTCCAACCGCGAATCCGCCGCCGTGGACGCCCAGTTCGGCGCCGCGGCCACCTGGGACTTCTACAAGAACACCTTCGGCCGCAGCGGCATCAAGAACAACGGCGTCGGCGCCGCCAGCCGGGTCCACTACAGCACCAACTACGTCAACGCGTTCTGGGACGACTCCTGCTTCTGCATGACCTACGGCGACGGCTCGGGCAACACCCACCCGCTGACCGCCATCGACGTCTCCGGCCACGAGATGAGCCACGGCGTCACCTCCGCCACCGCCGGCCTGAACTACTCGGGCGAGTCCGGCGGCCTCAACGAGGCCACCTCGGACATCTTCGGCACCATGGTCGAGTGGTCGGCCAACCTGCCCTCCGACCCGCCGGACTACCTGATCGGCGAGAAGCTCAACATCAACGGCAACGGCACCCCGCTGCGCTACATGGACAAGCCGTCCAAGGACGGCGCCTCGGCCGACTACTGGTCCTCCACCGTCGGCAACAAGGACGTCCACTACTCCTCCGGCGTCGCCAACCACTTCTTCTACCTGCTCTCCGAGGGCAGCGGCGCCAAGGTGATCAACGGGGTCAGCTACAACAGCCCGACCTCCAACGGCTCGACGGTGACCGGCATCGGCCGGACCAAGGCGGCGGCCATCTGGTACCGCGCCCTGACCGTCTACATGACCTCCACCACCAACT
The DNA here is from genome assembly GCF_055575795.1 of Kitasatospora sp. NPDC034023. NCBI lineage: Bacteria > Bacillati > Actinomycetota > Actinomycetes > Kitasatosporales > Streptomycetaceae > Kitasatospora > Kitasatospora sp. NPDC034023. The sequence goes on along the minus strand of NZ_JBVIRY010000015.1, from coordinate 145,910 downwards.
ACAAGGCCGCCCGCACGGCGACCCTGAAGGCCGCCACCGACCTGTACGGCGCGACCAGCACCGAGTACAAGGCGGTCGCGGCGGCCTGGAGCGGCGTGAACGTCAACTAGCCGCACCCGGCGCGAGCCACCCCCGGTAAGAAACGGCGACAGGCTGCCGCGGCCCTTTGGGAGAGGAGGCCGTGGCAGCCTGTCGACCGTCCGCGCCCCGGATCACGACTGCGGATCGCGACTGCGGCTCAGGGCTGCGACTCAAGGCTGGGCTCAGGCGGTGGCCGGCTTCAGCTCTCCGCGCTCCTCGCGGCCGAGCATCCGCTCGGCGAAGAAGCCGCCGGTGGGCAGCACCGAGAGGACGAACAGCAGGATGCCGCGCTTGGCGTCCCACTTCTGCGTCTGCCAGGCCTGGATCCAGAAGATCGCGTACAGGATGAACAGGATCCCGTGGACCATGCCCATCACCGGGACGGCGTCGAAGGAGGTCGTCCGCTTCAGGACCGAGCAGATCAGCAGCAGGATGAACGAGACCCCTTCGGGGCCGGAGACCAGGCGCAGGCGGTGGACGGCGCTGCTGTTCACGTGGGATACCTCAATACGGGGGTCGGAGGCGTGGGCGCGCTTGTGAAGCGACTCACAAGCCTTCCGGTCATTATCACCGAGCACTTGTCCGAGTCCCCGGCCGGGGGCGAACTCCGTGCCCGATCTCACAACACCCGCCCACGCCGCCGCCACCGCACCCGCCCCCACCGGCGCCGCGGCCCCGCCGCGTTGTCACAGCTGTGTGCTGGAACACGACCGAGCGCGACCGCCCGTCACCGGGAACCCCTATCCTGCTGCCCGCGCGCCCACCGATCCGGGCGCCGGAAGCATCACGCCACGGGGGTAGTCACCACATGTTCAAGCGCGACTGGGACCGCCGGACCTGCGCCAAGCGCGGCCACGTCACCTACGCACCCACCGAGCCCGAGCTGGCCTCCCGGCTGCACGCCGCCACCGCCCTCGGCGACGCCTGGCGCTGCCTGCGCTGCGGCGACTTCGCACTGGGCGCCCCGCACGGCTCCGGCCCCGCCGGGAACGCGCCGCTGGTGCCGCGCGGCAAGGCGCTGCGGGACCTCTTCATCCTGCGCTTCCTCGCCATCGAGCGGGTGCTGCGCGGGCTGCTGATCATCGTGATCGCCTGGGCCGTGTGGAAGTTCTCCAACAGCCAGGACGCGGTGCACCGGGTCTTCGACCAGAACCTGACGGTCTTCAGGCCGGTCACCGACCACTTCCACTGGGACCTCGAGCACGCCCCGATCGTCGAGACGATCCGCAAGACCTTCGACTTCAAGAAGAGCACCCTGCTGATCGTCGCGGGCGCGCTGCTGGCGTACGCCCTGATCGAGATCGTCGAGGCGGTCGGCCTCTGGCTGAACAAGCGCTGGGCCGAGTACCTGACGGTGGTCGCCACCGCGGCCTTCCTGCCGCTGGAGGGCTACGAGCTGAGCCACCACGTCAGCGCGGTGAAGATCTGCACCCTGCTGCTGAACATCGCGGCGGTCCTCTGGATCATGCTCTCCAAGCGCCTGTTCGGGCTGCGCGGCGGCGTGGTGGCCTTCGAGGCGGAGCGCCACTCGGCCTCGCTGCTGGAGGTCGAGCAGTCGGCCGGCACGATCCCGCGCGCCGGGCACGGGGCGCACGCGCGGAGCTGACCGGCACGGGGCGCACGCCCGGCGCTGACCGGGCCCGTTTGTCGCAGCCCCGTACCGGTTTGGCCCCGAACCCTCCCCGGGCCACGGCCGCAGCGGCTAGATTGCGGCCGTGGCACAGTTCAGACTCCAGGGATCGCGAGTGCTCGCCGTCGACTTGGGCGGCGACGCCGTCAAGGCCAGACACGGCTCGATGGTCGCCTACACCGGGCAGATGACCTTCAAGAAGCTGACCGGCGGTGGGGACGGCCTGCGCGGCATGGTCGCGCGCCGGCTGACCGGCGAGAAGATGACCGTCATGGAGGTGAAGGGCCAGGGCACCTGCTACTTCGCCGACAAGGCCACCGAGATCAACCTGGTCAGGCTGAACGGCGAAGCGCTGTACGTCGAGGCGGACAACCTGCTCTGCACCGAGTCCACGCTGCACACCGGCACCAGCTTCACCGGCCTGAACGGCATGTCCTCCGGCAACGGCCTCTTCACCACCAAGGTGGAGGGCCACGGCTGGGCCGCCCTCACCTCCAACGGGCCCGCCATCATCCTGCGGGTCGACAAGAGCATGCCGCTGCGCGTGGACCCGGGCGCGTACGTGGCGCACACCGGCAACCTGCACCGCAGCCTGAAATCGGGCGCGGGCTGGACCACGGTGATCGGCGAGGGCGGCGGCGAGGCCGTCCAGGTCGAGTTCACCGGCGACGGCCTGGTGTACGTCCAGCCCTCCGAGAAGATCACCATCGGTGGTGACGTCTGATGGGCTTCACGAAGATCAACGGCAAGATGATCGAGGCCCAGGTGGTGCCCGGGCAGCGGCTGTTCAGCCAGCGCGGCGCGATGCTCGCGTACAGCGGCGACGTCCGCTTCACGCCGAACATCACCGGCGGGCAGGGCGGCGTGATGTCGATGATCGGCCGCCGGGTGGCCAACGAGGACACCCCGCTGATGAGCGTCGAGGGCCAGGGCCGGGTGATGTTCGGCCACGGCGGCCACCACGTCCACGTGATCGACCTGTTCGGCGACACCCTGTACGTCGAGGCGGACCGGCTGCTCGCCTTCGAGGGCACGCTGCGGCAGTCCACCATGTTCATGGGCGCGCAGGGCGGCGTGATGGGCATGGTCCGCGGCCAGGTCACCGGGCAGGGCCTGTTCACCACCAAGCTGGAGGGCAACGGCTCCGTCGCGGTGATGGCCCACGGCGGCGTCTTCGAGCTGCCGATCGTCCCCGGCCAGTCGGTGCACGTCGACCCGCAGGCGTACGTGGCGCACCGCGGCGACGTGCGCAACAAGCTGTCCACCGCGCTCGGCTGGCGCGACATGATCGGCCGCGGTTCGGGCGAGGCGTTCCAGCTGGAGCTGTCCGGGCAGGGCGCGGTGTACGTCCAGGCGAGCGAGGAGAAGCTCTGATGTCCTACCCGCCGCAGCCCCCGTACGGGTCGTCGCCGCACGACCAGCCCACCCAGCCCGGCTTCGTCATGCCGCCGCCTCCCCCGCCGAACCACGGCCCGCAGCAGGGCTACCCGGCGCCGGGCGGCCACCCGCAGCAGGGCGGGTACCCGACGCCCCCGCCCGGGCAGCCGAACCAGCCCCCGCAGCCGCCCCACCAGCCGTACGCCCAGGAGCAGTTCGGCGGCCCGATCGCCCCGCTGCCGACCACCCAGGGCGGCGACGGCCCGGTGGTGCACGACGTGTACAGCCTGCCGGTCAACGACAACGTCAACCCGTACGCCTTCTCGGTTGAGCTGAACGGGTCCTACTTCCTGCAGAAGGGCAAGATGATCGCCTACTACGGCGACATCACCTTCAAGGGCGTCGGCGCCGGAATGGTCGACCGGATGCTCGGGCAGCACTTCAACTCGCCGATGCACGCGTCGGACTGGGTGGTCGCCGAGGGCCGCGGCAAGCTGCTGCTGGCCGACCGGGCGTTCGACCTCAATTCGTACGACCTGGAGGACGGCAACCTGACCGTCCGCTCCGGCAACCTGCTCGCCTTCGACCCGACGCTGCGGCTCAAGCAGTCGATCATCCCGGGCTTCCTGACCCTGCTCGGCACCGGCCGCTTCGTCGCCGCCTCCAACGGGCCGGTGCACTTCGTCGAGCCGCCGATCCGGGTGGACCCGCAGGCCCTGGTCGGCTGGGCGGACTGCCCGGCGCCGTGCCACCACTACGACCACAACTACATGCACGGACTGATCGGCGGCATCCGGCGGCTGACCGGCATCGGCGGCGCCTCCGGCGAGGAGCACCAGTTCGAGTTCATCGGCGCCGGGCAGGTACTGCTGCAGTCCAGCGAGAAACTGATGGCGGATCGGGCGGTCGGCCACGTCGGCGCCGAGGCGGGCGTCCCGGTCGGCGGGGTGCCGTCCCAGCCGGGCACGGCCGGCCACGGCGGCGGCAACCCCAACATGCCGGGTCTGGGTAACCTGGGCGACCTCGGTCGGCGTTTCGGCCTGTAAACTTGTACAAGATTGAACTAAATCGGCTATGCTGGATCCCATGGATACGCACACAATCGACACTGCGGACAACCCTCCGTCGCAGCCCGAGGAGGAGACTCCCTGGCTGACCGCCAGGGAGCAGCGGATGTGGCGCGCCCATCTGGAGGTCGCCAAGCTGCTCGACTACCAGCTCAGCCGCGAACTCCAGCCCCACAACCTGGCGATCAACGACTACGAGATCCTGGTCGTGCTCTCCGAGGCCCCCGACCGCCGCATGCGGATGACCGACCTCGCGACCGCCACACTGCAGTCGAAGAGCCGCCTCTCCCACCAGATCACCCGCATGGAGAACGCCGGCCTGGTCCTCCGCCAGGAGTGCCCCGGCGACCGCCGCGGCCTCTACGCCCACCTCACCGAGCAGGGCTGGGAAACCATGCAGCGCGTCGCCCCGGACCACGTACGCAGCGTCCGGGCCCACTTCATCGACCGCTTCACCCCGGACCAGCTGGACGCCATGTTCGCGGCCCTCGCCCCCATCGCCGAACACCTCCGCGGCCTCCGCGGCCGCCCGTAGGCACCACAGCCGCCCCGCCGCCCCGCCGGACCCGTCCGGCGGGGCGGCGACGTGAAACCGCGGCGAAAGGACCGGCTCAGCTCGTGGTCAGGCCCGCGACGAGTTCGTCGGCTGCGCCGTACGGGTCCAGTTCGCCGTTGGCGACGCGTTCGGCCAGGGCGGCCAGGTGTCGGTCTCCGCGCAGGTCGCCGATGCGGGCGCGCAGTTCGGCCAGGGCGATGGCCTCGATCTCCTCGGCGGCCCGGCGGCGGCGCCGGACCGCGAGTTCGCCGTGTTCCTCGAGCCAGGCGCGGTGCTTCTCGAGCGCCTCGACCACCTCGTCCACGCCCTCGCCGCGGGCGGCGACGGTCTTCACGATCGGCGGGCGCCAGTCGCCCGCCTCGCGGGCCTCGCCGAGGCCCAGCATGTGGTTGAGTTCCCGGGCGGTGGCGTCGGCGCCGTCCCGGTCGGCCTTGTTGACGACGAAGACGTCGCCGATCTCCAGGATCCCGGCCTTGGCGGCCTGGATGCCGTCGCCCATTCCGGGGGCGAGGAGCACCACGGTGGTGTCGGCTTGGGCGGCGATCTCGACCTCGGACTGCCCGACCCCGACGGTCTCGACGAGGATGACCTCGCAGCCGGCCGCGTCGAGTACTCGCAGCGCCTGCGGGGCCGTCCAGGAGAGCCCGCCGAGGTGGCCGCGGGTGGCCATCGAGCGGATGAACACCTCGGGGTCGGTGGCGTGGTCCTGCATCCGGACCCGGTCGCCCAGGAGCGCGCCGCCGGAGAACGGCGAGGACGGGTCGACGGCCAGGACGCCGACCCGCTTGCCGAGCCGCCGGTAGGCGGAGACCAGCGCCGAGGTGGAGGTGGACTTGCCGACTCCCGGCGAGCCGGTCAGGCCGACGGTGTAGGCCTGGCCGGTGTACGGCGCGAGCGCGGCCATGGCCTCCCGTAGCTGCGGGGCGGCGTTCTCGACCAGCGTGATCAGCCGGGCGACGGCCCGCGGCCGGCCCTGCCGGGCCTGCTCGACCAGCGTGGCGACATCGATCATCAGGAGCTCCTAGCGCGGATGCGGATGCCGAAGGGGCTGCGGACCGCTTGTGGCGGTCCGCAGCCCCGAAGTTCAGATCAGCTGATCAGGCCTTCGGGACGCGCACGATGAGCGCGTCGCCCTGACCGCCGCCGCCGCACAGCGCGGCCGCGCCGACCCCGCCGCCGCGGCGCTGCAGCTCCAGCGCCAGGCTGAGCACCACGCGGGCGCCGGACATGCCGATCGGGTGGCCGAGCGCGATGGCACCGCCGTTGACGTTGACGATGTCCGAGGAGACGCCCAGGTCCTTGGTCGACTGGTACGCGACGGCCGCGAACGCCTCGTTGATCTCGATCAGGTCGAGGTCGGCGACCTCCAGGCCCTCCTTGGCCAGCGCGTGCTTGATCGCGTTGGACGGCTGCGACTGCAGCGAGTTGTCCGGACCGGCCACGTTGCCGTGCGCGCCGATCTCGGCGATCCAGGTCAGGCCCAGCTCCTCGGCCTTGGCCTTGCTCATCACGACCACCGCGGCGGCGCCGTCGGAGATCTGCGAGGAGGTGCCGGCGGTGATCGTGCCGTCCTTGGTGAAGGCCGGGCGCAGCTTGGCCAGGCCCTCGACGGTGGTGTCCGCGCGGATGCCCTCGTCCTGGGTGAACAGGACCGGCTCGCCCTTGCGCTGCGGGATGGCGACCGGGGCGATCTCGGCGTCGAAGACGCCGTCGGCCTGCGCCTTGGCGGCCCGCTGGTGGGAAGCGGCCGCGATCTGGTCCTGCACGTCGCGCGGGATGCCCAGGCGGGTGTTGTGCTTCTCGGTGGACTCGCCCATCGGGATGTTCTCGTAGGCGTCGGTGAGGCCGTCGTACGCCATGGCGTCCAGCATCTCGATCGCGCCGTACTTGAAGCCCTCGCGGGACTTGGGCAGCAGGTGCGGGGCGTTGGTCATCGACTCCTGGCCACCGGCCACGACGATGTCGAACTCGCCGGCGCGGATCAGCTGGTCGGCCAGCGCGATGGCGTCCAGGCCGGAGAGGCAGACCTTGTTGATGGTCAGGGCGGGCACGTTCATCGGGATGCCGGCCTTGACGGCGGCCTGGCGGGCCGGGATCTGGCCCGCGCCGGCCTGCAGCACCTGGCCCATGATCACGTACTGGACCTGGTCCCCCGTGATGCCGGACCGTTCCAGGGCGGCCTTGATGGCGACGCCGCCGAGCTCGGCGCCGGAGAAGCCCTTGAGGGATCCGAGCAGGCGCCCCATCGGGGTCCGTGCACCGGCAACGATCACAGAGGTGGTGTTGGTCATGGGACGGGCCCCTTCGCACGTCGTGGCCAGGTGAGGATGCGCTCAATGTACTGACCTGTTACCCGCCCGTCACCGGAGCGACGGTGTGATCGAGCGCACTGGCACCCTCCAGTCAACACCGTGCCGATGCGGTCCGGGTGAACCCCGCAGCGTGTGAGCAGGCTCGCACGTCCGACACTGGCGTCCGCCGCGGGCCATGCGCTGCACTTGGTGCCACCCTTGTCCCCAACCACCCGGAGGTTGCCGTGCTGACCCGAATCGACCACATCGGCATCGCCTGCCGAGACCTCGACAAGACGGTCGAGTTCTACCGCGCCACCTACGGCTTCGAGGTCTTCCACTCCGAGGTCAACGAGGAGCAGGGCGTCCGCGAGGCCATGCTCAGGATCAACGGGACCGACGACGGCGGCGCCTCCTACCTCCAGCTGCTGGAGCCCACCCGGCCCGACTCCACCGTCGCCAAGTGGCTGGAGAAGAACGGCGAGGGCGTGCACCACATCGCCTTCGGCACCGCCGACGTGGACGGCGACGCCGAGGCCATCCGCGGCAAGGGTGTCCGGGTCCTCTACGACGAGCCGCGGATCGGCTCGATGGGCTCGCGGATCACCTTCCTGCACCCGAAGGACTGCGGCGGCGTGCTGACCGAGCTGGTCACGTCCGCGCAGAACGCCCACAGCGCCCAGGGCGGCGAGAGCGCCGACGAGGAGCACTGATCGTCCACCGGAGTGCCCCCAGGGTGTCGCGCGCCCGGGCGGCATCCGACGGGCCTTACGGTCATGACCCGTCAGTAACCTGGCCGGAACAGCCGGAAAACCCCCATGCGGCCGTTCCCCCGCCGTGCGCGCCCACTACAATGCCCAGGTGCGCGACGACTCCGGGGGACGGAGGCGACGGGCACGGCCGAAGACAGGCCCGTTCGCCCTCCAGCGGTCGGCCCGTCGCAAGGGGAGTCCATTACGCGGGCACGGCTGAACAGTCGCAAGACGGATCTGTCACCATTCTCCACAAGGCAAGAGTTCGCCCAGGAGTCCACTCGGACGGGGGAACGCGGCACCGCCGCGCTTCCGCGCCCCGGACTCCGACGACCGCGGCGGGCGGCCCCGGATTGGCGAGGGGTCGTCCACCTGCCGCGGATGCAAGGACCAGTCGGACCGGCACCCCGGAAACGGGCGCCCCGGACCGGCCGGGTCGAGGACGCGACCAGGAGATGGATGGGACCGCGGAGTGCGGGGCAACGACCGCTACGAGGCTGACGATCACCTCTCCCAGTTCGAGGCCGAGATGGGTCGGACTCGGAAGGAGCGGGACAAGGCAGCCGAGCATGCCGAAGACCTCGCCTACCAGGTGGAGGTGCTCCGGGCGAAGCTGCACGAGTCCCGTCGCATGCTCGCCCAGCCGCGCGCCTTCGACGCCGTCTCCGGCCAGGCCGAGCAGATGCTCCGCACCGCCGAGATGCAGGCCCAGCAGCTGCGCGCCGACGCCGAGCGTCAGCTGCGCGACTCCCAGGCCGCGACCCAGCGGATCATGGCCGAGGCCGCCGAGCGCACCGCCCGTCTGGAGGCCGAGCTCACCGCCCGCCGCCGCCAGCTGGAGGACGAGCTCGCCGAGCTGCGCCGCTCCGCCGAGCAGCACGTCAACGGCTGGGCCGAGCAGACCCGGGCCGGCTCCGAGCAGGAGGCCCAGCGCCTCCTCCAGGAGGCCCGCGTCGAGGCCGAGCGGATGGTCGCCGCCGCCCGCGCGGAGGCCGTCGCCCTGTCCGACCAGGCCCGCGCCCAGACCGCCGCCGACGTGGACGCCGCCCGCGGCGAGGCCCACGCCGCCGCCGAGGCCGCCCTCCAGCGGGCCCAGACCGACGCCGAACGCCTGCTGCGTGCCGCCTCCGAGCAGGCCCAGCAGGCCGGCGCCCAGGCCGCCGCGGACGTGGACGCCGCCCGCGGCCAGGCCCAGCAGGAGCTGGCCGCCGCCCATGCCGCGGCCGAGCAGCAGCTGGCCGTCGCACAGGGCGAGATCGGCCGGCTCAAGGAGCAGGCCGCCGCCGAACAGGCCCGGGCCGAGCAGCAGCTCGGCGCCGCCAAGGCCGAGATAGAGCGGCTGCGCGCCGAGGCGATCGCCGAGGCGGAGCGCACCCGCCACGAGGCCGCCGCGCTGCGCGCCCAGGCCGAGCAGGCCGCCGAGCAGCTCCAGGCCGACGCCGAGGCCGCCGCCGTCCGCAAGGTCGCCGACGGTGAGGCCGCCAACGAGCAGCGCTCGCAGACCGCCCGGGCCGAGGTGGCCCGGATGGTGGCCCAGGCCACGAAGGAAGCCGACGCGATCCGCGCCGAGGCCGAGACCGTACGGACCACGGCCGCCACCCGGCAGGCCGAGGCCGACGCCGCCAAGGCCGCCGCCTCCGAGGAGAGCGAGCGCCTGCGGGCCACCGCCGAGTCGGTCGCCGCCGAGCTGCGCGCCGAGGCCGAGGCCGCGATCGCCGACATGCGCGCCCGGGCCGAGCGGGACGTGGCCGACCTGCGGGCGCAGGCCGAGTCCGAGGCCCAGCGTCTGCGCAGCGAGGCCGAGGAGGAGGGCCGGGCGGCCGGCGCCAAGGACGCCACCGTCCACCTCGCCAAGGCCGCCAAGACCGCCGAGGAGGTGCTCGGCCGGGCCAACCACGACGCCGAGACCGCCCGGAGCGAGGCCGCCACCGAGGCCGAGCGGATCCGCACCGAGGCCGCCGCCGAGGCGCAGCGCCTGCGCGAGCAGGCCCAGGCCGCCGTCGAGCAGGCCCAGAACGCCGCTCTGGACGACGCCGCCGCGATCCGCGAGCGGATCGAGCAGATGCAGGACGAGGCGGCCCGGCTGCGTGCCGAGGCCGAGGAGCTGCGCGCCCAGGCCGCCGCCGAGGCGGACCGGGTCCGCAGCGAGGCCCGCCGGCAGGCGGTGCTGCAGATCGAGGAGTCGGCGAAGAACGCCGAGGAACTGCTCACCAGGGCCAAGGCCGACGCGGACGAGCTGCGCGCGGGCGCGGCGGGCGAGATCGAGCGGCTGCGCGAGCAGGCCCAGGAGCAGGCTGCCGAGACCCAGGGCCGGGCCGAGCAGACCCTGGCCCGGGCCCGCGCCGAAGCCGGGAAGATCACCGCCACCGCCGAGCAGCAGGGTCAGGACGCACTCTCCGCCGCCAAGGCCGCGGCCGCCGAGAACCGCACCGCCGCCGAGCGCGAGACCGCCGAACTCCGGCGCGAGGCAAGCGAGTTCGACCAGCGGGTACGGGCCGAGGCGAACGCCGCCGCGGAAGCCGTGACCGCCGAGGCGCAGGCCGAGGCGAACGCGGCGCGGGACGCCGCGGTGGCCGACGCCGAGCGGGTGCGCACCGAGGCCGACACCGAGGCCGCCCGCACCCGGGCCGAGGCCGAGGCCGCCGCGAACGCGCTGCGCGAGGAGAGCCGCCGCGAGCACGAGGAGGCGGCCACCGGGCTGCGCCGCGAGCGCGAGGAGACCGCCGACCAGCTGGCCGCCGCCAAGACCGCCCGCACGCAGGCCGAGCAGGCCGCCGCCGAGGTCCGCGAGGTCGCCGACGCCCACGCCGCGCAGGTGCGGGCGGAGGCCGAGCAGGCCGCCGGCGAACTGCGCGCCCTCGCCCAGC